>JBAYLX010000011.1:0-19407 GCA_041663885.1 Minisyncoccota bacterium
CTCTTCGGTCACGCCGTACACTTGAGTGTTGGTATTGGTACCTTTGGCGGTCACTTGGCTCCGACTGGAAACCTGGGGCGCCACCGCCTTGGCTGAAGATATGTTTTCGGCAATGGCCTTGGAGTCCGCCAAAGTCAGCGTTTGCGACGAACCGCGCTGCTCCCGAACCTGCGACCCGATACTTCTCTGCATTCCAGGCTGCACCATAAGCAAATTCGATCCCAGAGATTGAATGCTGGAAGTAATCGAACTCTGCGTCCCTTGGCCGATAGCAACCATAGCAATAACCGAACCAATACCGATAACAATGCCTAAAATCGTTAAACCCGATCTAACTTTGTTTCCCAATAAAGCCGAAAAGGTTTCCGCAAATAAATCTGAGATTTTCATGGATTATAATTTTGTTTTAGCCGAATTCGCGCCCATTGATGTCCGCCGAATTTTATTTTGCAAGTCATCGACTATTAAACCGTCGCGCACGGTAATGATACGATGTGCATATTCAGCCACTTCGCGCTCGTGCGTTATAAGCACGATCGTATGGTTGTGTTCTTCGTTTAATTTTCCAAACGTTTCCAAAACAATTTCTCCGGTCTTAGTATCAAGATTGCCCGTTGGTTCATCGGCGAAAATTATCGCCGGATCGTTGACCAAAGCGCGGGCAATGGCCACCCGCTGCATCTGACCGCCCGACAGCTGGTTGGAAGAATGGCTATAGTATTCCTCGGGCAACCCCGCCTTCGCCAACGAATCTTTGGCACGCTTTTCGCGTTGCGATTTTTCAACGCCCGAATATACCAGCGGCAAACATACATTGCGCAATACCGTTGTCCGCGGCAAAAGATTGAACGACTGGAATACAAAACCAATTTTCTTTTTTCTGATTTCAGCCAGCTGATCGTCGGAATATTTGGAAACATTCTGCCCGTCAAGCAAATACTCGCCAGCGGTCGGCGTATCCAGCATCCCGATAATATGCATTAAAGTTGATTTCCCCGAACCCGATGGACCGATAATCGCCACGAATTCGCCCTCGTTAATTTTAAACGACACACCTTTAAGCACTTGCGTTTCAACGCTTCCGGTTTTATAAGTTTTTGTTATATTTTTGCATTCAATCATTGTTATTGGCCCGAAAAAAACGGACAGGTTAAATTAACGGCCTATCTTGGCCCGCCTCCGCCGCCAAACATCCTGGATAGAACTGAACTGTTATTAGACGATGTTTTAGCTAATGTCTGGGTTGAAGTTTTTATCACTACCGTATCGTCTTCAGATAACCCGGAAACAATTTCCGTGTAATTATCATCCGCCAATCCAACTGTTACCATTTGTTGCTTGACAGTAACGCCGTCATCGGAACTGCCGCTGACAGCGCCATCAACCGCAACCGCCGGAACAAAAACATAGTTGCCGGCCGTATTTGATTTAATGGCAGAATTTGGCACCAACAGCAAGTCTTGTTTAACTTTGGTAATGATCGCGGCAGTTGCGCTCATCCCTGGCTTTACTTGGTCGTTCCGAGCATCGAAAGCAATCGTGACGCCATAACTAACCACCCCCTGGCTCACCGTGCCAACAGTATCAATCTCGCTGACATGGCCAACCATAGTCAAATCGCCGATGGCATCAAATGTCAATGTCGCCTTCTGTCCGATTTTAACGTTAGCAACATCTACTTCGTTTAAGGTAATAGCGGCAACCTGATTATTGGTAATAACTGTGGCAATCGCGGTATTCGCAGAAATCGCATCGCCAGCCTTTACTCCAACCGTAGTCACCAATCCGTCGAAAGGCGCGCGGATCGTATAATCATCGAGAACTTCCCTGGCATCAGCCAAAGCGGTTTCTTTTTGCGAGACGCTCAACTGCTGAGACTGATCGCTAATGGGATTGGTCAAATTTTGCAATGTATTTAGAGATTGGGTTTTTTGATCGATGGTATTTTTGGCAGTGGCGACATTTTCAATCGCAGTCTGAATCGACTGTTGCATGGAAAGCATATTCACCAAGTGAGCGTTAACTTGCGTAGCATATCCATTTAGACTGTTAAGATGCGTTGTGGAAAATGATTGCGCCGAACTGTTATTGTTTGCCGCCGCATCCTGATATTGCTGAATGAGATTAACCAGCGCCTTAATGGCATTGGAAATTTTTTTCGTGGCATCATAGGTGTCTTCCACCATTTCGGAAATCGCCGCCGGATCAGAGTAACGGCTCGCGCCTTTATATTCGGCCAAAACGCGGCTGTAGCTGTCTTTGGCAACCGTATAGGTCGAACCGACATCCAAAAGTTGAGCCGTCGAAGAACCGTAATTCCCAATTTGATACTGGTAATAGTTAAGGTAAGTGCCGCTACTCTGAACAACGATATTATTTGATCCGGTCGCAATGTCATCCAAACCCGACATCACCAACGGCAAATCGGAAAATGCCGCCGCGACGGTATTGAAAGCCTGCTCGTAAGTTTTTGATAAATTATCCCGGCTCTGCGTTAAGGCGTCATTAGCTTGCTGAAGCGCTTGCTGCGCCTGCGCCAGCGACAACGAATTGTCTTGACCCGCCTTTTGCAAAGCAAGTTTGGCGCTGTCCAAATTCGCGCGCGCCGTATCCATCGCCGCCTGTGCATCGGCAGCATCGATTTTGGCCAAAATATCACCGGCGCTAACTGTTTGTCCCGCAGCAACATTCATCGAAATAATATTTCCGGCAACCCGGGATTTAACATCAACCTGATCGCTTGCAGCAACTTGCCCGGAACCGGACACCGATTGTATGATATTGCCCTTAACCGCCGTTCCGTAAGTATAGATAGTAGCATTGGCGCTCTTTCCGCTCGGCGCCAAAAAATAATATCCAATCGCCAAAATCAAAATAACTGCCGTCGCGGTAATTTTTTTATGCCGTTTCACGCCCGAAAAAATATTTGCCATAATTTTTTATTTTCCTTAATATTATTGATTAACTTCAGTGATTCCGAAAGCTTCGATTTGATCGCCTTGGCGCTCTCCGACCACAATTACCGCGTCACCCACCATAAAGTCTTCTCCGAAAGGCAAACGCGTCCGCCGCGTTACCAAAATCAGCAGTCTTTCCTGCTGGCGGTTATTGATCGTGAAATTCGGCAGGGAAAGTTCGGTGATAACTCCGGCATGGATATTGTTAAAACGGCGCGGACCCAGATCACGATAAATGCCGGTGCCACAATCGCTAATCGGAACGCCCCCAGCCGACGGCATCGGACGTTCAAATGGCCGGCAATGCGAAAGTTCGCTATGAAACGGCGTCGCCGCAATCAAAATACCGCCGCCCGCCACAATAATCAAAATCACCACGGTCAAATACACCAATGGCTGGCGCCAGGCAAACGAATAGTGGCGAACCATGATTTCCAAGACAATAATAAAAAGCGCGACAAGAGTCAACAAAAGCCACGGAAGCGATGCCAAAAATATGAATAAGCCACGCAATCCGAATACCGGCGCAATCCAAATCCCAGTGCGCGCCATTATGAAAACAAACAAGCTCGCCAAATAAACAAGCGCCAGCGCGACAATCGCAATCCCGACCGTCCACAAAGTCGCCCGAAGAATAAAATGCCATTTGGGCCGCATTTTAATTTCTCCGCTTTTCACCGCGCCGATTATCCGCGCGCTGACCGATTCATTTTGTTCTTTTTTTTCTTCCATTTTTTTTAATGCTAAATTCCAGCGCCGCCTGGATGCAAACGACCCACGTTTTTCTTGAGCAACGATTTTCCTCTCTGCAACCTAATACCCACGGTCGAAATCGGAAGACGCAGCACATCGGCGATCTCGCGATAGCTCATCTCTTCAAAATAATACAATATAAGCGGTTCGCGATATTTCACCGGCATTTTCCCGATGTAACCGTCGAGTATCCGCCTCAAATCGTTTTTGTCGACATCCATATCTGCCGTTTCCTTGGCGGCCGGATGCGGAAAGAAAAAATCAAAATCAATGAAGGAAATTTTTTCCGATTTTTTCTTTTTTAACGCATTAACAAATTCATTGTGGGCAATCCGGTATATCCAAGGCGAAAAACGCCGCTTAGCATCAAAGCTTTTGATGTTCACGTAGGCTTTAACAAAAACTTCCTGCACGATGTCTTTCACGTCGTCAGGATGGGATAAGAACTTTCTGGCGTAACGCGTTATCTTTTTTTCATAACGATACATCAGCAAGGCAAACGCCTCGACATCGCCTTTTTGAACTCGTTGGGCAATAGATTCGTCGGTGGATTCTTCCATGAAATGTTATGTCAAGCAACAAGCCGCAATCAAGTTATTACATTGCGGCTTTTCCATTTATTTCACAACCGGTATCAAGGTTAAACATCAGTTAGCGACAGCGCACTCCTCAAATATTTTGGGCAGCGTACTGCGCTTGAAATTGCCTTCACGGGAAGCAGTGTAATAGCCGCCGCCTTCAAGCTTGGCATAATAACAAAAAAACTGGGAATAAGGAGTATTGTTCAACCCGCAATAGACATAGTTTTTCCCGCAAACCAGTTTCTTTTCCCCAAATTGGATTGCCAGCGGGTCTTGCGGCGTTTTTTCCAGCGCCATTCCAATCTGCAAAGGATATCCATATATCTTGCCTTTGCAATCGCCGCCCGCCAAACCGCAAGTGTAATAACTTTTATTTGTCGCGTACCATTTTTTTTGCGCCGAAACCAACTCTTTCATATCTGCCATCCGCTGGCTATCTCTGGCCGCCGCTTCATCAACGGCCGGATCGCCGGCAACCGAAAGAGTCGAAGTCGCGTCATTTTGGTTGGGGTTCGCATCGGGTACGGCGACCGGTTCATTGTTATTTCCGGATACCGGCGGTTCGGTTATTTTTTCACCATCGGAAGGCGTTTCTATGGGCATATCTTTGTTTTCCGGAGCAACATCTTCCCCTTCCGACGGATCGCGAGGAGCGGAAGAATAATTATAATAAAGAATCAATCCCGCAACCGTTGCCGCCAAAGCAACAAAAACCAAAATTGCCACAACGACCGGTTTTTTTGTTTTTTTCGCGGTTTCTTCATTCGAATCGTCTTCAACGCCAAACACTGCTTCATCTTTTAAAAAAGTATCCGATTCGGGCGCCGGAGGAACGACTCTCGACTGGACGACTTCAAACGCTTCATTGATTTGGTCATCGCTCCAGCCGGCATCATGCAATGCTTTTTTAACCATATGCTCAGGAACCCCCCGCTTGGACTCCTGCTCGACGTAATTTAATAATTGTTGCTCCATATGATTGAATTTTATTAAAATTTTGCTGTTTTTACATAATAACATTTATAAATGGGAATAGTAAAATGAAAAAATCCGGGTTTGCCGGATTTTTTTAATTGATTTAGCAATTTATCATTCACTTGATCTCCACCACTTCGTATTCGATTCTTCCCCGCGGCGTTTCCAAAACAATCTTGCAACCGATTTTTTTTCCGAACACCGCTTCGCCCAGCGGCGATTTATAAGAAATTTTTCCGCAAAAAACATCCGCTTCGTCAGGGCCGACAATGAAATACTCTTCGGTTACGCCGGCGGAAGCCAACACCACCTTGGCGCCGATTTGCACCGAATCGCCCCCGCGGCGGTCAACCACGCGCGCATTGCCGATGATCGCTTTCAATTCGGAAATCCGGCCTTCCAAAAATCCCTGCTGTTCTTTGGCTTGGTGGTAAGCCGCGTTTTCTTTGAGGTCGCCGAATGAAATGGCATAATTCAGCTTTTCCGCCAATTCCCGGCGGGTCACTTTTTCCAAAGTATCCAATTCCCTTTTAAGTTTTTCCAGCCCTTCGGGTGTCAGATAGTTCTCCATATATTATGATATTATTCCGTTTTTTTGATTTGTAAATCCGCCGCGCTGATTCCCGCGAGACGACCCGTGCTCCAGCATTGCTGGAGATTAAAACCGCCAGTGTTTCCATGGACGCCAATAATCTCGCCGGCGAAAAATAAATTGCTGATAACTCTGGAACGCATTGTTTTATCGTCAACATCCTCCAAGGCAATGCCGCCTCCGGTCACCATTCCGGCTTCAATGCCCAGCAATCCGGAAACCGTCAGTTGGAGATTTTGTATCGTCCGCGCCAAGCGGCGGCGTTCTTCTTTGGTGATATTATTAACGGTCTTGGCCAGATCAACTTCCGCGTTTTGCGCCACCGGAAAAACCAGCCCCGAAGGCATGCGCGCGGCCAAACAATTTTTAAGCGTTTTATTGGGATTGGTTGAAAAATCATCGAGCAGTATTTTTTCAAGCTGTTCAAAATTTTTTTCGCAAATAATGTTCAGAGAAATCATCACCGGACCTGTTTCCAGTAATTCGCCGATCCGGTTGCTGATATTTAATATCGCCGGACCGCTCAATCCGAAATGAGTGAACAAGATTTCGCCCGTTGTCGAAATTATTTTTTTTTGATTATGGAAAACCGTCACCCTGGCGCGCCGCAATCCGACTCCGGCCAATTCCTTTGCCCAAGCCTCTTTTACGTTCACCGGCACTAACGCCGGCGCGAGTTTGATGATCCGATGCCCCAGATCGTGAGCCCATCCATAACCGTCTCCAGTCGAACCGGTTCCCGGATATGATTTACCACCGGTCGCGATTATATAATTTTTGGCAATAATTTTTTTTCCGCCGGCCAAAGCAATGCCGGAAATCAAACCGGCTTCTTTTTTAATTTGCACCACCGGATGGCTGACAATGATTTCCGCGCCTGATTTTTGCACCAAATGCAGCAAAACATCCAGGATATCGTCCGCCTTGTCGGTTTTTGAAAAAACCCGCTGGTTTTTTTCGACATCGATTTCAATCCCGGCGGCATTGAAAAAAGCAATTACGTCTTTGGGCCCGAACTCGGAAAACGCATGGAACAAAAAAGCTCCGTCTTTGCCGTAATTGCCCACCAGTTTGCGCAAATCCGGCTCGAGATTGGTGAAATTGCACCGTTCGCCGCCGGTGAGCAAAAGTTTCTGCCCCAGAGCGTCATTCTTCTCGATCAAAACGGTCTTTGCCCCGCTTTGAGCCGCGCTGATCGCCGCCATCATCCCCGCCGGCCCGCCGCCGATTACGGCCACGTCATAATTGTTTTTAATTTGATTCATCGATTATTTTTTCACTTATAACCTCGATAATAATCCCAAATCCAATAATTGCAACTATCTCGCCATTTTTCCGCTCTATTTTACCCTAAATTTCATTTTATTGCGCTTTAATTTTTATTGACAAATTATTATTTTTATGCTATAATTTAGGCAGGCGAGGAAAGCTGGATTTTTGTTTCCAGTTAGTACTTCGCTATTAGAAAAGAGGAACGAAAATGAACGCAGCAGTAACAGCAATCAGCGCCCTGATTGTCTTGAGCCTCGCGCTCATGACCCAAGGCGCCGCACAGAATGAAGAAATAGGAATGCAGGCATTAGCGCAATTTTTTGCCTACGGGTTAAATGATTCCGCCCCCGCCAGCGTGGTTATCATTTCAAACGAAACCACCGCGATCATATCCGCACAAGGAATTCACGCGGAGCTTGCAGGAAACGAAGGAAACATCTCCGAGATAAGAATTATTTTCCGAGGGGAAAACAATTCCTTAGAGGTGGAAGTAAGGGGTATTTTTATACCCAATTTCCCGATCAAGAGAGCAACTCTTGCCGGGGAGATTATAACGAAAAGCTTAACTCTCAGTATACACCACTTAAAGTTAAGCAGTGACGGAAGAAGAGTATTATTCTCTTCCGACTATAGTAGCGAAAGAGGTGATTTTTAAAAACACAATCCTTCTTAGCTACTTTTTTTTGCGCCAATGGCGTTTTTTTAATACAAATTAGCTTTTAATAATTATTCTTTTCCTTTGGATAAAGCCACTACCGCGAAGATAACTCCGGCAACTATGATCGCGACGCCTGAATAATAAAATGTGTTTGAAATCAGCATGGTCTTGTCCAAGATATTCAAGCTTGAAAGCAAATAATTCCAGTCATGCATGCCGCCGCCCACGAGCGGAAGTTCCATTTTCACCGCGTCGCCGGCGTAGCGCGCCACGTTGATAAAGCTTTGGCCAAGCCAGAGCATAACGATCCCCGCGGAAAAGCTGCGGCCGCGCGTGAAAAAATACGCCGCGAAAGCCAGCGGAACCAGCAGCTGCAAAATCGTACCGCCCGCCATTGCTAAAAATTCGCCGAGAAACGCAAAGAACACGTGCCCGGTTTCATGGATCGCCAAATCAACATTATCCAAAAAATGATATCCATAGCGGTCAGCGGCATTCGTAAAAAAATACCCCGCGGCAAACAACAAAAAAACCGCTTCCATAAAAACCATTGCTGAAATTGATTTTCCAAAAATTTTCACCATTGTTTGATTTTAACAAAAACCGCCACCTATCTGATCAAAATCCGGGTTTTGTTAAAATGGCGCAAAAAATGATTAATAGACGATGTTTTTATAATGGTTTTCAACTGCGGCGTCGTGGCCGACTTTTTTTCCGAGCACTGCGATAATTGAACCTTGGCTGACCGTGAACCGGTTGTATGCCACGCTACTGCCATTGCTTATTTCGCCGGCAAAACACTGCCTTCCGAGCCAGCGGTCCGCGAAAAACTCGCCCGCGGCGATCGTGATCGTTTTTCCAAAAACCGTGGCGTATTTTACGCCGTTGAAAACCGCGCTTTCGTTTGAATAATCCCGGGTTCCGTAAGCCGTAGAAAAATCAACTGTTGCGCCCGCGACGTTCGCTTTGCTTCCCTGGAAAGACACCTGATCGCCCGGCACGCCGGTAATTTTTGTAATCATCAGCGTCATCCCCATCAATCCGCAAACATTCTGGTTTTTCTCTCCGTCAAAATAAACCACGTCCCCTTTTTGGGGAGTTCCGGATTTTATTTCCACAATATCGCCGGTTTCATAACCGTTGCCCGCGGTCAAAATCGTAACAGTTTTGGAATCGCCAATCTTGGTCGCACAGTCCAGCGGACAATTGGAATTATTTTCAATCGCTTCGCACCGGCCATTGCCGCAAGCCGGCTTTTGGCAAACATAATTGGGCATAGTGTCGCACGGTTTTCCGACTTGGCAGGCAACACCAATATTGCTCTCGGTTTTTTCCAGTCCCGCACAGCATTGCTTTGAATCCCCGCGGAAAACCTCGTTTTCCTTGGCGCAACCGGCCGCATTCCCGCAATCCTTGGCGCAATTGTAATTATTTTCCCCCGTGCCGCACTTTCCATTGCCGCAATTGACGCAAATATTATTGGCGCTTTTGCTGCAACCTGTCGCCGACAAGCAATCAATAACAGACGTTAACCCCGCGCAGCATTTTAAAGTGCCCGCTTCCCCCCATTTAATGGTTTCTCCTTCTTTGGTGCAATTTTCCGCAATTTTGCAATCCGCTTCGCAATTTGCCGCGGTTTCACCGGTATTGCAAACACCATTGCCGCAGGAAGGTTTTACACAAGTTGCGTCGCCGTTCACACCACAAGCGTATGTTTCCGGCGTCCCCACGCAACAGCAATTATTAAATTCGGCTTCTCCAGGCGGACAATCCGGCGCCGCGCCCCCGAATCCCTGTTCCTGGCAGGCCCTTGTGCAATAAGTACTGTCGCAATCCAATACGCAATTGCCAATAGTTTCCCCTGGTTCGCATTTGCCGTTGCCGCAAAACATTGATTCGGTCTGTATCGATTCTTGCATTGGCTCCTGGGCTTGTTTCAAGCTTTCAATCTGGCGCGACTGCTGATACGAAGTCGCGGCCAAAAAACCAATTCCCGCGATCAAACCCACCAGCAACACTCCCGCCCCAAAAATGATAATTTTGTTCATTATTTTTTTATAAATTTCTATTATTATATTTTAAACTAATAATTATCATAAATCTACGGTCTGCCACAACAAAAAACCGCCCTTCGCGATCGTGTTTCGGACGGTTTTTTAATTTACTATTCGATCTCGTAGGAGATGCTCACGTTTGACGTGATTTTGTTTTCGCCGGTTTGAATGTTGGGTGTGGGAACGCTTTCCCCGCCGCCGGCCGCGTCTTTTGTCGCGTAATTCAACCGCACCGACGAAGGGTAATAACCGCTGTCGCTGTAATTGATGATCCGCACCAATTTGACCTTCAATTGTTCGGCCAGCTTTTGGGCTTTCGCCTGGGCGTCGCCGATCGCCTTTTCACGCGCTTCGGCTTGCGCCGCGTTGGGATCGTCAAGAGTGAACTGCAGATCGCCGACTTGGTTGGCGCCCGAAGCCGTTGCTTCTTCGATGATCTTGCCGATCTTGGACAGATTGTCTTTGCGGATTTTCACCGTCAATGTCTGGGTGACATCATAGCCGGAAAGAATCCTTTTCCCGGAAGAATAATAAATCGCTTCGTCCGCGGCCGCACTTCCTCCGCCCGATATGGATCCGGCGGCCGGCATCAATGTCGGCACCGCGGCTTTCACGTAATCATATTTGGGATTGACACTGAATCCGCTCGTCTGCAAATCTTTTTCGGCCACCCCCAGGCTTTTGACCACGTCTTGGATCGCGTTCATTTTTCTGACATTGTCTTCCATCGCCCCGTCAACGGTTTTATTTTCGCTCACCACCGAAAAATCCATCACCGCCAGATCCGGCGCTTTGTAAACTTCGCCCGTGCCGGAAACCGAGATCGTTCCCGGATTGGTGACGTCCCGCCCCACGTATTTGTTCGCCTTGATCGCGTTAACTGCGAGCACCGCGACATAAACCGCGAGCACCGCCAGCAACACGCCCCCGATCACCCGCAATGATTTCGTATTCTCGCCGCAAGAAACGCATAGATTATTGTTTGTATTTTTTTCCATTTGATTTTTTTTATAACACGAAAGAACTTCGACCTTTGAAATATTTTTGTAATTATATTATACCAAGCATCTCGCCCCGCGCCAACCTCAACCTTTAAAAACAGCCGCCATCAAGGCGGCTGTTTCGCTAATATTCGCTGCAATTAATTATTCCTCGGAGCCTACATCTCCATTCCGCGCCCGCGGCCGCCGCCTATTCCGGCGCCGCACATCGGAATATATTCCTCGGGAATGCCGTTGGCGGCCGCCCATTGCTTCAATGCGGCACGTTCGGCTTCCATTTTTGTTTTTTGTTCCGCCATGGCCGCTTTGCGCTCGGCTTTGGTTTTGTTTTTCATGCTTTCCGCAACGGGTTTATCCGCTTCCCGCCGAGTTTGCAGTTCCGCGCGCTTGGCCTTGATCGCGTCCGCTTGCGTTTGTGTCAGCTTGCCTGCGGTTACCAATCCGCTCAAACGGGTTTCAAATTCCGCTGTGCGTTTGGTTTTCATTTCCGCCATTTTTGCCTTGCGATTGACCTCCATCTTTGATTTTTGCTCGTCAAAAACCTTCTGGACTTCGGCCTGGGGCAAATTAAACTTCTGCGAAATGGCCGCCGCCAGATCGCCCATCGGATTCAATTTTCCGTCGCTCTCCGCGGCATAAACCGCGCTGATCCCCGCGCAAGCAACAGTAAAAACCAAAATCGCGGTCGCCACCATATATTTCCTTTTTATTTTTTTCATTTTTTTGAGAACTTTTGCGATCGAAAAAAATCAAGCGCAAAAGTCCTCTGATTATTTCTCCTCCCCCCGGGTATATATTATTACAAAAGGAAATAAATAATATTTCAGCGTCGCTATTCAAAAAACCGCAGAAATCCAATCCCTGCATCAATAAGTAATGCCAAAGCTAACAAAAAAAGGCTTACGCCCAAATATGCACGAAAAACCGAACTGATTATTACGGCTGAAACTTGATGCCGACCTTTGCGGCAACTTGCAAGAACCACTTTTCATGCTTGTCCAATCGCCGTTTCATTCCAATCTGCTCGGCACGATTATCATCAATTTTATCGCCCGATTGACTGATTCGAGTTAAAACCCGATCTATATCGGATTTATCCGCTTTTGATAATAAATCAGACTTATCGGCTTTACGGTCAAGTTTTCGATCAATTTCATCAAATTTCTCATAAACCTTTTCAAATTGGCCAATCATTAAATCCGCCAAATCTTGGTAATCGGAAACTGAATTATCCTTATTATGATTATTTTGCATATTTTGGCCAATAACACCGTTTATAACTGAATTTTATCAAATAATAGCAACCTGTGTCAAAAATCGCAGGGGTTAAACCCCTGCGATTTTTACAATTTTACTGTTGCGCGATGTGATAGCGGTAATCTTCGTAATTGCCGACGGAGGCGGCCATCTTGTTATTGGCGACCGACCAGATCGCGGTGCAGACGTTGTTCAGGATATAACGGTCGTGGCTAACCAAGATGATCGTGCCGCGATATTCTTTAAAAACGTCAGTGACAACTTCCTTGCTCAGCAAATCTAAATGATTGGTCGGCTCGTCAAGCAACAAAAGGTTGACCTTCTGCATTATAAGTTCCGCCAGGACCAGCCGCGCCCGCTCGCCACCGGAAAGAGCGCCCACTTTCTTATAAACGTCTTCGCCGGAAAAGCGCAACGCGCCCAAAACGCGCCGGATTTTTTCCTCATTGACTTCGTCGGTTTTGGAAACCGCTTCGTCGATCACGGATTTTGACGGATCCAAATCTTCATGGCCCTGCGAATAATAACCGATCTTGATTTTATCGTTTATTGTGACTTTTCCTTTCAAAAACTCCCCGCTCCGAATGCTCTTTATCAACGTTGATTTGCCGGTGCCGTTGGCCCCGATAATGCCGATCTTGTCACCCCAATAAACATCAAGCCTCTCCGGGATCGAGAACAACGGGCCATCCGCGGTCCCTACCACGACCGAGCTTAACGCCAAAACTTTGGCGCAAACCCGGCTGGGTTGCGGAAATTTGATATTCACAATCTTCTCGGACTCGTGGGGGTCTTCAAGTTTTTCGATCTTCTCTAGTTCTTTGATGCGGCTCTGCACGCCCGCGGCCTTGGTCGCTTGATAACGGAACCGATTGATATACTCTTGCTGTTCTTTCAGAAACTTTTGCTGCAAGTCATAGGCGCGCTGCGCCGCCTCAAGCCGCGCCGCTTTTTCAACGACATATTGCGAATAATTGCAATAATACTTGTCCAAACCATCGGGCTTCAATTCATAGGTTTTGTTGCACACCTTGTCCAGAAAGTACCGGTCGTGCGCCACGCAAACAATCGCGCCATTTAATGTCGCGAGGAATTTTTCCAGCCATTCAACCGTATCCAGATCCAAATGATTGGTCGGCTCATCCAAAACGATCACATTGGGACGGAACAGCAAAACCTTGGCCAGTGCCAATTTGGTTCTTTCGCCGCCCGAAAGCGACTCGATCGTCCGCGACCAAGATTCTGGAGGAAAACCGAAATCAACCAATAACTTTTCAATCAACCCTTGATAACGGTAAACGTCCTTGGCTTTCATTGTCTCCAGTAATTCAAAATACTGTTCGATATCGGCCGCGCTCATTGATCCTTCTTTTTCCTTGAGGTCATAAGCCTTTTTCTTTTCGATCATATCGAAAGCTTCGCGGTTTGCCGAATATATTTCTTCGATAATCGTTTTGGACAAGGTATCCCAATGGGTTTCCTGCGGCAAGAAACCAATCGTCGCGTTTTTTGAAACTTCGCGCGATCCCGAGTCAAGCTCCTCAATTCCAATCAGCATTTTCAATAAGGTCGATTTGCCGGTGCCGTTGGGACCGACAATCGCAATACGGTCGCCGGCATAAACGCGGAAATCGACATCTTCAAAAAGCTGGTTTTTACCGAATGATTTGTCGAGGTTTTTTAGAATCACCAGCGGATCCTTTTGATTTGAATCCTTGGTTTGGTACAAATGCTTTGAAATTTTAATTTTAGAATTTTCCATGTGAATTGATCCTCTTTCCTGCCGTTTCCGCCTCGCCCTGAAAAAACGCGGGGCAAACAACAAAAAAACAGGGTTTGCTCAATAGCGTGCGTTTGCACGCAAAAAAACTAGCAAATCACCTGCCGTCACATTGTCAGTTTCACCTCTTGTCGGCTAAAAAATATTTTCATGCCAATTTGTCAACAAAATTATTATAAAATAAAACCAGAAAAAAAGCAATCTTTACAAAAATACCCGCGATAATATAAAATGAAAAAGTGCGAAACCTTTGAACCGGAAGGCTCGAAGGACGCCGCAATAGGTAAAAAAGAGAACGCCACAAACGGTATTTTCTTTTTTATTTTCATGAGCTCAAAAATCCCGCCAAAAGCTGGATTTTTGAGTTCATGGGCGTTTATTGGTATGATGTCTGAATACGCTCGACAATCCTAATCATGGTTCATCCGCATCTAGAAAAAGTCCGCAACAAAATAACCCGCCTCAAAGATCGCTTTGGGTGGAAAAGAAAACTGGGTATCGCCGCCGCCAGCTTTTTTTTGATAGCCGGCGCGCTTTGGTGGATAATGCTGCCCCTGCCCAAAGACCACGAAACCGAAATCCCGGCGCATCCAAAAACCTATGAAGCGACACCGGTCGCCTGCGATTGCTTTGGCCAAACCGGCAACCGGATACAAATCAAATTCACTCCCAGCGCACCGGCACAAAACAATATTCCCGCGTACCAAATAGAAGAAGCCACGCGGGAAGGGAAAACAATCATTTATTTCAATAATGTTTCAAAATTGAACGGTGATTTTAAATACGAGGAAATTATCGGCAGCCCGTTGATCGATTCGATCGACTATCGCATCGATAACCGGCAGCTGATTATTGAAATCGGACGCAAAGGACCGTACCTTCCCGCGCAAATCATCGCCGATGCGGCAACGGCAACCATTGTTTTGTTTCCAGCAACCGATAGCTACCCGCTGATTTCAAATCAAAAACCGACCGACAATTCCATGGTTTACCCGATGCAATACACAGTCAGCTTTGAAGCTGTCCTAAAAAGCCCCTTAAAAGACGCCGTCGCGATTTTCCAGGGAAAACCAATTGATTTGAAAACCGCGGAAATCGCGCCCAACAAATACCGGTTCTCATTCAACCAAAACATCGAAATTGACAAAGAATATTCGGTGAAAGCCATAGTTGCCGACCAAAACGGCCGCACTGCGGTCAGCGTCTGGAATTTTTCCGGCCAGATTCCCAGTGCGGCCGCCTTGGGAAAAGACCGCTTTAAATATCTGGGCTGGTGGGGGCAGATCAACACCAATGGCGTAACGGTGCGCAAGGGAATGGCGATTTCGTCCGAAAAAATCGGCACTCTTTCCACCGCCAATCGCGTCAAAGTTCTGAAAGAAGGCTATGGCGATTGGATCGACGGCAAAAATCTCTGGTATCAGATCGACGGGGGCGCCTATCCGGGCGCATATATATTCTCTGACTTCATCACGCCGATGGCGCAACCCCAACCGCCCCAAAAATTCGCGATTCCCGAAAATGTCAAAACCGGGGAAAAATGGATCGATGTCGATCTGACCAAAAAAGTCATGACGCTATTTAATTACGACAAGCCGGTTTTCGCTACCTATATCGCTCCCGGCCGTGCCGAAAACCCAACCCAAACCGGCACCTACCGCGTTTGGTACAAATTAATAAAAGCCGAAATGCAGGGCGGGCCGCCTCTGCACTCCTACCGTTATCATTTGAAGAATATCCCCTGGGTAATGTATTACAATTACAGTTACGCCATCCACGGCACTTACTGGCATGATAAATTCGGAACCCAGCAGAGCGCGGGATGCACCAATATGACCCAAGGCGACGCCAAATTCATCTTCGACAACACTCTGCCCGCCATCCCCGACGGCAAACAATTTGCCGTCGCCCGCGGCGACGACGGCCTTGGCACCGGCACCGTTGTTTATAACCACGAGTAGTTTTGTGCGGCTAATTCCAAATTTCCATTACGCAATTGCTGCAATCAAAATTCAAACGGAACTTCCTGCCCTCTTGGACTAGGAACAGCGGCTCTTGGAAATCAGGCTCTTCGGCATCCGGGCTTTTGGGGCAAACGCCCAGCAAACGCTTCAGACAATGCTTGCACGCCATCACTTTTTTGCCCTTGGTATTACTCAGCTGCTCAAACGCCGGTTCGGCGATCCGGGCACCGTGGCGCTTGTAAAAGTCCTTGGCCAGGCTGTTTGAAACATTAAACGAATAATCCAAATCCAAAACCGGGTAATGGTGCTCGGTTTTTTTATGTTCAACTAAAATCCGCGGATAATTCCTTATCCGCTTCTCATAAAGAGCCTTCGCAACCTCACGGCGCCAATCATTTTGGACCGACAGCGGCACAAAATAAGGCTGGCCAAATTCAAAAGAAAAATCGCGCGCAATAAAGATGGTTTCGCCCAGTTTTGAAAATTGATGTTTCCAGGATTTTTCCGCCGCTTCGATTTTTAACGCCGGTTTTTTTTCAAAAACAAATTCCTTTGTTATCGAATTGCCATCCTCATCCGTGGCCTGCACCGCAAAACCATTTTCAATTTCTTTGAAAAGAAAATCGGCTTCCACCCGGCGGCTTACGCCGGACAAAACCTTCTTTTCGAAATCAGGATCCATGTTGCGGTAAACTTCAGTCCCGATTTTAATATTCTGCCATTTTGCCGGATATATGCGCTTGTCCATAACCGAATTGATATTGACTCCGGTCAATTTCCCGTCATCCCCAAACCAGCAAATGCCGTCGCCGTTGCGCAAATCGTTATCCCGGTCCAACATGAAATAATCGCCGCCGATTTTGCCGACCTTCCCCATTGGCTTGCCCAATGATTTTTGGCTTTCCAGCGACACAATATTTTTCGCATTACCTTGAAAAAAATAATCGGTGTAGCCGCGATTAAAAGTTTTCTCCAGATCCGGATCAAAACCCAATTCGATCTTGCCCGATGATTGCTTCATATATATGCCGCCGCTGGCAGCAATGATCTCGTCCAATTTGCGGCGGTAAGCGGCCGTGACATTGGCCGCATATACCTCATTTTTCAAACGGCCCTCAATTTTAAATGACGTAACCCCCGCGGCCGCCAGTTCCCCCAAAGAATCAATAAGGTTGAAATCTTTCAATGACAAAAGATATTTGTCTTTGGCTAAGATCTTGCCCGCGGAATCCATAAGCGAATACGGCAAACGGCACGCCTGGATGCATTTTCCCCGGTTGGCGGAACGGCCGCAAAGGGCCTGGCTCATATAGCACCGGCCCGAAAACGAAACACACAGCGCGCCATGAACGAAAGCTTCCAGATCAACGCTGGTTTTCTTGCGGATATCCTTTATCTGTTCAAGACTCAATTCCCGCGCCAGAATCACCCGGGGAAATCCCGCTTGTTCCAAAAACTTGACCTGCTCGGCGTCATAATTATGGGTCTGAGTGCTGGCAAAGACCGGGATTGGCGGCAAATTCATTTCCATGATCCCCATATCCTGGATGATAATCGCGTCCACGCCGATATCATAAGCTTTCCAGATCGCATTTTTTACCGCCTCCGTTTCTTCTTCGAAAAAAATCGTATTGATCGGCAAATAAACTTTGACGTAATATTGGTGGGCGAATTTCACCAATTCCGCAATATCTTCCCAGGAATTCCCCGCCGCGCCGCGCGCGCCGAATTGCGGCCCGCCAATATACACCGCGTCCGCTCCCGCCAGCACCGCCATTTTCCCCGCATTTTTGTCCTTGGCGGGAGCCAGCAACTCCAGCTTAATTGGTTTTTTATTGTCTTTATCTGCATTCATAAATATATTTTATATAAAATAATTAAGGAGAGCTTGCCTGCATGAGCTCTCCTTTTTACGCGCGAGTATGATTGGATACCGAGTTATCCGTAGTATTCTTTAGCAATTGAATACCGACCCGCCAATAGCCGGTGATATCGTGTCGATTATTAAGCAGCCTATCTTGGCTTCACCTTACCCTCGCTGGAACAGGAACATGGCCAAGAGTACACGTATGCATTTACCTTTGTGCCGGTGATCATGGGAACCGGCACGTTCGATTATCGCGCGCACGCAACCTTTATGCAACATAAAGGCTGATATGGATTTGTATCATTTAACCAAGGCACCGTCAATGCAGTTAAAATTATTATTTTAGAAATCGCGACATCGCACTTTCAAATATTTTTGAAAATTCTTCCTCATATTGATTCAAACAGGATAGTTCGACCGGGTTGATGAAGGTGCGCGCGATTTCTTGTTTATCGACTTGCACATTTTCCGAAAGCCAAGGAATTTTATCGATATACTTAGCCGCAGGAATTATATAGGCAATTGTTTTATATTCCGCCAGCGCGCACGCCGCCAAGCACATCAAACACGGTTCGCACACCGTCACCATCGCCAATCCCGGCGTCGCGCTGCTTCCCTTTCCCGAGCTGCTTTTCTTTTCCTTGCAAACCATTTCCACCAACAGCCGCTCCGCGTGCGCGGTCGCATCGCAATTGGTGTTAACCAAGCTTTCCGACGCGGCCACCGTCCGGCCCGCACAGTCCAAAACCAAAGCCGCGTTCGCCAGATTTCCCTTTAACGCCGAACTGGCCATCATCTTTTTCAATATTTCAATTTGCCCACCGGTTAATTCCATAAAATTAATTTACAATATTTTCCGACTTACCCGCTAAATACTTCTCGATGTTTGAGATGCAAATATCAACTTGCCTAATTTTCGCCTCTTTTGTGTTATAGCCGATATGCGGAGTCAGCACCACGTTTTCCAGACCGATAAAATCCTGCGGCAGCGCGATTTCTCCGCCTTCAATCGCAACGTCAAAACCCGCGCCGTAAATTTGTTTATTTTTCAAAATTTCAGTTATCGCGCCCAGATCAACCACGCCCCAAGTGCTCGCCAGTAAAATCGCGCTGGTTTTCAAAAGTTTCAATTTTTCCAAATTCAGCATATTCCGCGAACCATTATTTAAATCGCAAACGATGAAAACAATATCGCTGTTCCGCAGCAAATCATCAAGTGAAACATTTTTTACCCCCTGGATATCTTTTGGAACAACATCATAACCGTATATTTCCATTCCAAAACCCGACAGCATTCGCGCCAGACAACCGCCTATATTCCCCAACCCGATAATTCCCGCCCGCCGCCCGCTCATTTCAATCCCATTTAAATATCCTTTTTCTTTGTTTCCCTTCCTGATCCCCGCATCGCCAATCACGATTTTCCGTGCTACCGCGAGCATCAGACCGATCAAATGCTCCGCAACCGCTTGCGCGGCATATCCCGGTACGTTGCTCACTGAAATTCCCAACTCCCGCGCTTTTTTTGTATCAATCCACGAATACCCCGTTGACATCAAAGCCAGCAATGAAGGATTTTTCATTGAATCCAAAAAAGAATTCGGATCAATCCAATCGATCACCACCGCGTCTGCCCCCCCCTGAACCCGCTCCCTGCATTCTTCAACATTCGAATGATCGAAAAACTCCACATCAC
>JBAYLX010000012.1:0-18758 GCA_041663885.1 Minisyncoccota bacterium
CGGGCAACGGGATTTGCACCCGTGCCGAAACCTTGGAAGGGTTTCGTGCTGCTGCTACACTATACCCGCCTTCGTCTCGCCGAAGCTCGACTTCGGCGTGGCAAGGCCCGCTATCGAGCGTAGGCGGAATTCGGTACGCCGTAGCTTTAGCGAAGGCGACCTTCGCAAAACCTACCGCGCACCTTCGGCGTGGCGAAGCCCGCTTAATCGGTTTTCTAAAGCGACCTTCGTCATTTATATTTTACAATTAATTTTACTGTCGGGGTGCTCGGATTCGAACCGAGATCAAATCCTCCCAAAGGACTCGTGCTGCCGTTGCACTACACCCCGTTTCACCTTGCCGAAACTTTAGTGAAGGCAGGCCTTCGGTCGCCGAAGCGACCTTCGGCGGGCAAAGCCCGCTGATAGGTTGCGAAGGCGACTTCACAACGACATCATACCGCCTAACCGCATCTTCGTCAACCAAAACGAAAAGCGGCAATAAATGCCGCTTTTCATAATCAACTGGTCAAAATCACAATTGGGTTTTTGTGCTATTTCGCATATTCCGTAACTCTTGTTTCCCTGATCACGTTGACTTTTATCTCTCCGGGATAGCGCAACTCTTCTTCGATGCGCTGGGCAATCTCCTTGGCCATTTTTTTAGCCCCCCAGTCGTCGACTTCCTTGGGCCGGACGAATACCCTTATCTCGCGGCCCGCTTGCAATGCCCAAGCTTTTTCAACTCCGGGGAACGATGTCGCGATCCCTTCCAATTCACCCAGCCGTTTCAAATAATTCTCCACAGTATCCTTCCTCGCTCCCGGGCGCGCGCCGGAAATTTGATCCGCGGCCTGCACGATCACGCCCTCGATGCTTTCATACGGAAAATCTTCATGATGCGACCTCATCGCCGAAATCACCGCCGGATCAACATTGAATTTTTCCAAAATTTTAACGCCGATCTCCACGTGCGAACCCTCTATTTGCTGGTCCACCGACTTGCCGATATCGTGAAGCAAACCCGCTCTTCGAGCGACTTTAACATTAGCGCCCACTTCCGCGGCGATTGCCGCCGCCAAATGAGCCACTTCCATTGAATGCAACAAAACATTCTGGCCGTAACTTGTCCGAAACTTCAGCCGACCCAACAGCTGTACCAGCCGAGGATTGAAATCCAAAATATTCACGTCATAGCAGGCCTGTTCGCCCGCCTCTTTGATCTGGTTGGCAATCTCTTCTTCGGCGATTTTCACCGTTTCTTCGATGCGCGCAGGCTGGATGCGCGAATCCTGAATCAATTTTTCCAGCGCGATCTTGGCGATTTGGCGCCGCGTCGGATCAAACCCGGAAATCACCACGGTTTCGGGAGTTTCATCAACAATAACTTCCACTCCGGTAAGCCTTTCCAGTGTCCGGATATTGCGTCCTTCTTTGCCGATTATGCGGCCCTTGATATCATCGTTAGGCAAATTCACCACCGAAGTGGTCACTTCTTGCGCCTGGCTCAACGCGAATTTCTGGATCGCTCCCACCAAAATTTCTCGGGCACGCTTTTTAAAAGGCTCCATGCCTTCGGATTCAAGTTTCCGCGTCCGGTCCAGCAAATCTTTTTCGTATTCTTTCTCCAAGGCATCCAGCAGCTCCCGGTGGGCATCGGCTTTTGACAATCCCGCCACCCGCTCCAGATTATCCACGGCTTGCTTATATAATTCTTCAAGGCTCTCCTTTAACGATTTTAACTTTTTTGCTTTTTCCTGGAATTCTTTTTCCTCGGTTTCAAACTCGGTAACTTTCTGCTCGAGCATGCTCTCGCGCTTCAAAATCAAAGTTTCGGTCTTGCCGATTTCGCGCTGGCGCAGTGCGATTTCCTGCCGACTGGCTTCCAAAAGCTTTTGCGATTTGGTTTGCGCCTCGTCGGCGATTTTCTGCGCCTCAATTTTGGCTTTTGCCAGCTTGCCGGCAATATTTTTTTCAATCGTGCCGGCACGCTTTTTGGCCAGCGCCTGGCGCGAATAATACCCTATGCCCGCGCCCACCGCCAATACGAATACCGGTGCGATTATCGTGATTAAATCCATATTCTTGCCGCCGCAATCCAATAAGCGTTCACTGTCAAAAAAGCTTTCGCGATTCAGTCAAAATGAAAACCGCTCGCGGACAAATCTGAGTTGTCGCATATCGGCTTGCGAGGTATTTATAATTTGCGATTGATTACTGATTTTCTGTTTCTACAGAGTCCCAAGAAAATTCGCGACTGCCGCGACAAATTCAGGTCGGATCATGCTCACCGGGCTAACCTCGTGCCACTTGGGCAGGCTTTTGGCGCTGATAGTAACGCCCTTGCATCCGCTGCGGGAATTATTATCGGATACTTTAAGATCAATCGTATTGGTTTTTCCCGCAGTAAAACTCACCGCGTCATCAGCGGAAGTTTTCGTTATCATTTGCGGCATAGAGTCTATTGTGAAAGTCCACTTCCAGTTATTTATCTTTGTTGCGTCTTGCGACCATATGGAACCGTTGTCCTTAACGTAGATTATCTCATCTTTGATCACTTTTTTCTTGAATTCAAGAGTGCCGCAATCCTCCCAATAAGGGTCCGGAACCGGAACTTCTACGGTCGGAACCGGATTGTCAAGTGAACAAACAAACTTCGCCTGCGCCTCTCTTTTCACTTGCACCGAGCGAGCCGCCGACGTATTGCTGTTGCCCAAAGTGCAATTCTGATTATTACCGCCCGAAATCGGCATATCGCTCACTGTCAACGTCAAATTATATTCGCCGGGAACCACTTCGCCAAACGCACTCAGCTGAATATTCTGCAATCCCGGAGACGGAGCAGTGTAGCCATACGAAGCCGGTCCGGTCAGCTGCCAATGTGAACATTGCACGCTTGCCGCGGGCTCGGATATGTTTTGGAACTGGAATGCGCACGGCTCGCAACCGGTCGCCGGATACAATATCCACTTCGGTTCGCCGCAATATCCTCCCGGACAAGTTCCGCCGCAACCCATTACGGCTTTCGGCCCGAACTTGGCGGTCGTTTTAACCCAATATTCTTTTCCCGCTTGGCATCCCTGATTATCACAATTCAAACTGATCCAACCTAATTCTTCCGAATACGCAAAACCGTGGAATCTACCCTCCGAGTCATTGGCATGGTAATAAACACCGTATACTGGAATATCCACGGCGGGACACCCGGCACCAGCTGCCGGACCTTCGGATTTCCGATCATTATCAGTATCACAAGCGCCGTAATAATTCAAGTGTATCCACCCCAACCAGCCGCCGCTGTTTGCCGGATCATCGGCGATAGCTTTAACCCGCGCCCACCCGTTTAACCAATAACGATTTTGGCCATCTTGCACGGTCGTAACCCAGGCTTTGCAACTGCCATTCGGACAATTCGTCAAATCCGCCGAATTAAACGATACATAACCAATACCCGTTGGAACACCGCTGATCATCCCCACTCCTGCCCAAGCATACCCTTTCATCGCGCCAATTTTAGGAGACGCGACATCACTGCAAACCGGATCCGTTTCGTTAATGCAAATATGGACCCCGTAATTCGCGTTATTGAACGAAATATGGCCAATGGCATCTTCGCCGGGATTCACGCCCGACCAAGCATAACCGCTCACATTATGACTTGCGCCCGCGAAAGCGCATTCCGCCACGACAATTCCCAAAAATACTGCAACCGAAAAAATACGGCTAAAAAAAACGGAATGATTGATGGTTTTCAAAGTGGTATGGTGGCGCCATTTAACCCGACGCTCACAATTTATGGACGCGATTCGCATCTCGTTTCCCCTACTTAATAACCTTTTATTACCTTGAATTAATAATAACACGTTTTGTTATTTTGCAAAGACCTTTTTGCAAAAATCCCCCGCTAATTAGCGGGGGGGGGATTTTTTATAGCTAGAATCTTGTTATGATACCGCCTCTGTCTTTGTCTTTATCACTTCGTCGATAATTCCGTATTCCTTGGCTTCCTGTGCGGTCAGGTAAAAATCGCGGTCAGTGTCGTGCGATATTTTTTCAATCGGCTGGCCGGTATGCTTGGCAATGATGCCATTAAGAGAATCTTTTATCTTTAATATCTGCTTGGCATTGATTTCAATATCCGAAGCCACGCCTTCCGCGCCACCCGCCACCTGGTGCAGCATGATTTCCGAATTTGGCAAAGCGAATCTTTTGCCCTTGGTGCCCGCGCCCAGCAGCACCGCGCCCATTGACGCAGCCATGCCCACGCAAGTGGTCGCTACCGGGCATTTGATGAATTGCATCGTATCATAAATCGCCAAACCCGCGGTCACCGATCCGCCCGGGCTGTTGATATAAAGCTGGATGTCTTTCTTCTCATCCTTCGACGCCAGGAACAGAAACTGCGCGATGATCGAATTGGCCGTCGAGTCGTTCACCGGCCCGCCCAAAAACACGATCCGCTCTTTAAGCAAGCGCGAATAAATGTCATATGCCCGCTCGCCGTACTGGGTTTTTTCAATAACCGTGGGTATTAAATTCATAAACAATGGAAAATTAAAAAATCAAAATGGAAAATGACAATTAAAAATTGTAAAATGTCTCGTTTAATAATTATAACATTTTACATTGTCATTTTGATTTTTGATTTTTACATTTTCAATTAAGTTTCTTGAAATTACTTTCAAGAAACTGAAATGTTTTCTCATTCTTGAGGGTTTCCCGGTAATACTCTTTGGTTTGTTCGTCAATGGCCGGTTTCTCGTCCTTGCCGCCGGGAATCCCTTCTTTTTCGCCCGCCTCATCCGCGATCGCCTTAACCGCCCCCGCCACCGCTTCCTCGTCGCTGACGGCGATATTCTCCGCTTTGCCGATTTCGGCCAGAACAATGAAATTCTTTATTTTTTTCTCGTTATCGTGAGCGATCCCCTCTTTCATTTCCGCTTCGGTCTTGCCAAGCTTGGCAAGGTAATCCTCAAAACTCATATTCAGCATTTGCGGCGTCCGCTCCTTGAGCTGCTGCATCGTCCTTTCCGTTTCCCGTTCGATCAAAATATCGGGAATCTCAACCTGGGTTTTCTCCGCTACGGCGTTCAACACATCTTCGCGCAAATGCTCGCGCAAATGCCGTTCTTTTTCCATTTTCAGGCGTTTGATATCATCATCGGTCACTTTGGCTTCTTCCAGTTTGAATCCGGCCGCGATCTGCTTGTAGTTCGGCAATTGGGCATGCGGATAAACCGCGATCACCGCTTTATACTCCAAAGAATTGCCTTGGGCCAATTTCAAAATATTGATCTCGGGATAGCCCATCGGCTCCAATTTGTTTTCAACGACCGCCGCCGAAAAAGTCGCCTCGATCGCCAAAGACGCCGCGCGATCCATAAGCTTCGCCTGCCCCACTTTGTTTTTAACAACTTCCTTGGGTGCCATTCCTTTGCGGAACCCGGTAATCTCCGCGTCTTTCGTGAGTTCATCCAAAGCTTTCTGGACAAAAACTTCCAGCTCTTGGGCGGGAACCTCAACGATCAGTTCAACTCTCGATTTTGGTAATTTTGTTACTGTAGTTTTATTCATTTTTCTTGTGTATTATTCCTTTTTCGCCTTTTCTTTTTTCACGGTTGTTTTTTTTACCGCTTTCTTGGCTTTTTTCGCTTTCGGAGCTTTTTTATCGGTCTTTTCGGCATCTGCCTCTTTTGCTTCTACATTTTTTTCCGGCTCCTTGTCCGCTTCAACTGCCACGACTTCTTTTTCCGCCGCTTCATCAGCTTTCACCACAGCCGCGGTTGCCTCTTTGGCATCATTTTCAGCCTGAACCAATGCCTCGCCCAGATTTTCCGGGCTGCGAACATCGATCTTCCATCCGGTCAGCTTGGCCGCCAAGCGCACGTTCTGGCCGTCTTTGCCGATCGCCAGCGACAGCTGGTCGTTGGGCACCACTGCCAAAGCCTTGTTTTTCGGCAAGATCCTCACTTCCATTATCTTTGCCGGCGACAACGCATTGGTAATATATTTGGCCGTATCCTCGGAATATTCAATAATATCGATCTTCTCGCCGCCCAGCTCATTGATCACCGCGCTCACGCGGGTGCCCCGCTGCCCCACCGCCGCGCCAATCGGATCAATCCCTTCCATAGTAGAAAACACCGCGATCTTCGTGCGGGATCCCGCTTCGCGCGCGATCGATTTCACCACCACCTGGCCCGCGCCGATTTCCGGCACCTCCAACTCAAACAACTTGGAAACGAATTTCGGATAAGCGCGCGACAAAAATATTATCGGCCCCTTGGAAGTCTGTTCCACTTTCAGCACGAACGCCTTCAGCCGCTGCGCGGGCCGGTAAAATTCGCCCGGCACCTGTTCTTCGCGGTTCAAAACCCCCGTGGTCTTGCCAATGTCCATGAACGCCGTCCGATTCTCGATGCGCTGGACAATACCCGAGATTATCTCGCCTTCCTTGAGCTTGAAATCGGCGAAAATGGTTTCTTTTTCCGCCTCGCGTATCTTCTGGATGATCACCTGCTTGGCCGTCTGCGCCGCGATGCGGCCAAAATCGTGTTTCTCGATCAAAGGAATTTTAATTTCGTCGCCGGGTTTAACGTCGGGGTCCTCCAACTTGGCATCCTCAACCATAATATGCTTCTCCATATTGAACTTGACCTTTTCCACTTCGCCCGCCATAGCTCCCGCAGGAGCGGCGGCGGGTTCTTTTGTTTCAACCGCGCTCGCCGCCGCCAATTTCATCTGTTCCAATTCCTCCGCGGAATAGATCATCGTCTCATCCATCACGGTCTTGACCTGCCAAAAATCCGCGTGACCAGTTTTAGGGTCAAGCTTGGCTTTGATCACCTGACTTTTTTCGCCGTATTCTTTTTTGTAGGCCGCGGCCAGCGCGGTCTCGATGCTTTCAATGATTTTTTCCGCGGCCAACCCCTTTTCCTGGGAAAGCTGGTTCACCGCCGATGCGAATGATTTTAAATCCACAGTATTAAATGTAAAATTGAAAAATCAAAATGGAAAATGACAATGTAAAATTATAAAATCCGCATTTGGAAATTTTAACATTTTTAATTGTCACTTTGATTTTTGATTTTTACATTTTTCATTTTTATTAAAACTAATGTCCGATTTTCATCGGACTACATTTCCACTGTAACATCTCTTGGGGCTTTGTCAAATCGCGCTTTTTTGCGCGGGCCGCGATTCCAAAGCCAACGCCCGCCGTTCCAGCGCCGCGAAATCATCGTAATCGACTTTCTTTTTCAAATCCTGCTTGATAATATTCAAACCCCCCTTGATTATCGTCAAATCTTCCGTATTTGCCGCCACCTGTTCGCTCAAAGCCACGATTTTCCCATCAATTCCTTCCAACCGGCCATCGATTCCGTCCAAGCGGCCATCAATTCCGTATAGGCGGTTATCGATTCCGTCCAATCTTCCGTCAATCTCACCCAAATGGCCATCGATCCCATCCAATCTTCGGTTAATATCCAGATGCCCTTCGGCCACTAATTGAATTTTACTTTCCAAGTCTTCGGCAACCACATCAAAATGCCTCTTAATTTCGTCTTTGAAATCAGTGATTTTTCTATCGTTTTCGTCAAAATATTTTTTTAGGAATTCTTTTGTTTCGCCGTCCATATTTTCAGAATAACATCCATCCAAAACTGATGTCAATTACAAAAAACTGTTATTAAGTCTTTTTCCAAAAGAGCGGATTTAAGAACCAGTCTCTGCATTTTAAGAGGCTGGTTCTTGAACCCGCGGTTGATAAGCATTCAGTTTTTACCAAGCTTCTCTTTATTTATTTCCCCTAAAACTGCTTTTATTTGGATTTTCAACCGCGGCAAATCTTCTTTTGCGGTTTTCCAAACTTTTTTGCCATCAATACCGAAATACTCGTGGATAATCATATCCCTTAATCCGCACATATACTTCCACGGAATATCTTTATGCTTACCCCTAAGCGCCGACGACACTTTCTTCGCTGCTTCGCCAATAATGGCAAACCTCATCGCCACGGCGTCGCGAATCGCAAAATCAATCGAAAAATCTTCAAATTTCATTTTGCCCAGGTATTTTTCGATCAAAACAATACTCTCGTAAATATCGGTTATAAATAATTTTTGGTCTCTTTTCATATGACCGGAATTTGCGCGCTCAACACCGATTCTTTGATGACCGGCTTGATACAGCCATATTCAACAAGGTCGACTTTGCGTTTTAACGCTTTTTCCAATTCCAATTTCAAAGCAATCGCGCCGAATAAAGTCATTTCCTCGGGCAATTCCACCAGCAAATCAATATCGCTGTCCTTTTTTTCTTCCCCTCGCGCGCATGATCCGAAAACCGCCGCTTTGGTAACGCCGTATTTTTTAAAAATCCCCGCCGCCTTTTTTTTAATGATTTTATCTATCGTCATAACCAAATAATACCACAAAATAAATCTGCCAGACAATTATAAAATAATAACCACTCACTGGGGCATTTGTATTTGGGGTCTATCCCCTGTGTAATCGCAGGGGTTAGACCCCTTCAATAGCATTATGAATTCAAATCCTGTTGTCGGGGTCGCACCCCTGCTTCACCAAGCTTCGCAGGGGAACGACCCCAAATACAGAAAAAACTGCCACAGCAAGCAGTTACACAAAAAAAATAAGCACGGCCATTGATTGCAAACGGATCCCCGCCCGCAACCTCGGCCACACACTGAATAGTAACCTTGTCCGAGCGGCAATATCCGCCGCTCCGGGCCATGGCCGATGTTTATCACCGGCGGCGCCGGCGGCCACCAGCCACGATATTGACAACCGGCCACACCGGGTACTGGATAAAATGCCGGAACACTACCCAGTATCGATTCCTCGGCCTTCACTGGCTCTTTCGACCACACGACCGGATAAAACTTTTGGTCAACGCTTTCCTCCGGCCACACGACCGGATAAACTTCTTGTTCCGCGGCTTGCGCACCCACGCAAACCAGCAAAAAAATCAAAAATGTATTTGCGATCTTCACAATCTCGCCTCCTTGGCACTATTAATTAAAACAATATATAAAAATAGTATTTGTCAAGATTGGAGCTGGATAACCACTCACTGAGGTATCAATTATAATTGATTGAGCTGGTATTCATTCCTCCTTTATAAAAGGAGGTGGCGCGTAATCGCGCCGGAGGATTTTTGAATCCAAATCCCTCCCCCTAACGGGTACTCCCTTTAAAAAAGGGAGAATAAATACCAAAATACTAACCCCAGTGAGTGGTTACTGGAGCTGATTCCTATAATTACGTCCTAACAGCCCCAGAGGCGGTTTATAGCTTAAAAAATAACCGGCGGATCACCGCAATCCACACCACAAACCGCTGTCCCTGTCATCCTTGACATTTTGGCTCTAATATGGTATGCTATAACCAGATGGCGATCTGAAAGTTGCTTGACGTCCTAACGGCTGAATCAGCTGTTGGATAATTTTTTCTGTCGAACAACCGCAGGGTTACCATGATTCCAAAAAACTCGCTCGATTATTGCGGCGAGTCAAAAAGAATAGAGATAGGAACAGTATGATTAGTTTTAGTTGAGGATTGAAAATGTCAGATAAAAAAAAGCAGCTAAGAGCTGCAAATCGGCTGTTAAGACAACAGCTGAAAGCGCAGCAGCCCGCAGTACAGCAGCAGCCCGCAGTACAGCAGCAGCCCGCAGTACAGCAGCAGCCCGCAGTACAGCAGCAGCCCGCAGTACAGCAGCAGCCCGCGCTTCCCTCCTCATTTGGAGGGGTATCGATAGTAATTAATAACTCGAACAACGGCGTACCCGCAGGGAGTGAACCCGCGAGCACAACCGTTGTGCCTGGCAGCGCACCTGCACCCGCAGGTCATCAGCCAGTAGTAACACCTGGAAGCACCACCCAGCCACCCGTAGTAACAGGCCTGGGATGGAGAGATCGAACCGCCAACTTTATCGGCGGCGGCTTCCCAGGAGTCCTCCTAGGGATCTGGACACTCATCGCCTGGGTGTTCAGAATGATCTTCGGAAAAACTCTTAAAGGTAAGGCGATCGGAGCCGCCATCATTTTGGTGGTACTCCTGGTCGCCGGAGCCTGGATCACAGGCTGGAATCCTTTAAAAGACGAGATCGCTAGTCTCGAGAACCTCACCGTTCCCGGTGGGGCGAGCGGCGCATTAAGTGCCGCGGAGATCGGGAAAATGAATATGACCCGCCAGGCCGAGTATTACGCTGGCAGGATCACGGCCGATGCCGAGCAGGCAGAGGTCGAAAAAACAAATCTTGAATCCGCTGTAAAAAGCGGAGACAAGGAGAAAGTCGAAGCCGGCCTGAAGGCAATCAAGTCCCTCGAGAACGAGGGGAATGAAAGCTACCGGCAGGTAATCGGAATCGCCGATTGGAAAGCCAATCGGACAGATAGTGATTACTTAAGAAGGACCGCCGCTTTGAGCGAAGCGCAGAAGTCCTTCAAGGCTTTGACTAGCACCATTGCCGAGGCGCGAGCCCTGGCAAAGGATTACACCCCCGAGGTAGTCCCCGAGGTAGTCCCCGAGGTAGTCCCCGAGGTAGTCCCCGAGGTTACCCAAGGGGTTACAGCAGTAGCCGGGAAGCTGGGGAAGAGCACTAGCTCAAACCCAACCAACCCAGGAACTACAGCAGTAGCCGGGAAGCTGGGAGGAGAGTAAGCATGGAAAAGGTAGAACTTGATTCTCCTTTTCCAATATTTCTTTAAGGGTGATTGAAATGAAGGCAGTATTTATTCTGGCCGGCCTTGTGCTGGCAATGGTAATGGCTGTGTCGGGCCAGGAAATCAACCTGACACAGTACAACGAGAACGTACAGACCTTCACGGATAATGACGCTCTCCTTTACGGAGAGATTCATAATCCGGGAGGAATTCTTGAACAAATAGAGGGGATCAAGAACGGGACCATTCCCGTCCCCAGCAACGGCACAGTAGCCGCTGGCCCATCCTTAACCGAAACGGTTAAGGATATGTGGGATAGTTATATAAACGCCACCGCCCCCAGCAATGGGCAAGCGGTGAATCAAACCCCCGTCCAAAGCGGGGTAGTAGATCAGATAATTGATCGCGTTGAGGCTCGCGCAAGCGATGCCCCAACCGCCGTCCCCGGCGCAAAAGGGGTGTTTACAGTCGAAGGCAATGGAAATAAAATCTTCGCTTCAAATGAGAGCAAAGATCTCTCTATGAAGGGAGATAATAATTCCATTTACCTGGGAGAGGTGACCGTCGGTTCTGACGGTTTCGAGGACGCAAAGATGTCCTTCGACTCCAAAACCGAAGTTGAACCAAATCCCGAAGTACAGGCTTACGAACAAACAGTTTTCCCCGTTGTTTACAGCGGGGAGGAGGTAAGAAATGGTGCTGGTATGAGTTTCTACCAGCAAGTAGACAGCGCTCTGTCGCAAGGGAGGTATCCCACCACGACAGGGAGATGGAATCTCCGAAACGGGGTGAGAATTTCGTTCTCCCCCATAGACGGAGGCAGTGAACAGGCGCAGCTCCACCGCAACCCGATCACGGGCGCGGATGAAGCCCGCCCTGTATAAAGTTAGTCATGGAGCTTTTGCTCCAAGTGGCGAATCGAACAGGTAAATGTCGAGTCAGCGATCTAATCGCAACTTCGTACAAACCTTTTCTGATCCGCCACCTTTTTTTGTCCAAACCCCTCAACCCAACTTTCAACACTTAGCTCCCAAGCAACTGTTCAATGGGTATTTGTATTTAAGGTCGTTCCTCGATGTAATCGTCGAGGTGCGACCTTGGCAAGCTTGCATTTTAAGTTTGTGCGACTACCCAGTAAGTGGTTAAGTTCCCAACAATACATTCCCTAATAATGGACAAAAGCGGTTTTTTTTGATATGAATAATTTGTTCGCGGTTATGGATTTGTCGCCGAGTTAGCCAAGTTGGTCACGGCGGATGACTGAAAATCATCAAATCTCGGTTCGATTCCGGGACTCGGCACCCGATAGTAGATTTTGGAGAAGCCCCGCTAAGGCGGGGCTTTTTTCGTGCTTTCGCACGCTCCAAAATTCACTATCGGATCGACACCCAGTAGTGAATTTTCGACTTTAAAAACCGTTACAAAAACGGTTTTTAAATTTGCGGATTTTTCCTAAAAATCCGGTCGAAAATCTACTACTGGGTCGGCACCGCAAGTAAAAGCACAGAGGCAAGACCTCTGTGCTTTTTTTGATTGCCTAATTCAGCCATTCCCTCTTCAGCTCCCCAAACCTCCCTGCCTTGATGCTCTCCCGGATCTGTTCCATCAGCCGCAGCATGAACCACAGATTGTGGATCGTTGCCAATCGGAAGTAGCTCAATTCCCGCGCGTTATACAAATGGTGCAGATAGGCTCGCGAATAATTTTTGCACACCGGGCATTGGCAGTTTGGGTCAACCGGCCCGCCATCGCTTTTATATTTCGCCCCCGAAATATTGATCCGGAATTTGTTCTCGCGGCAACCGCCCGACTGCGGCAGAAGGTAAAGATTCGCCCGCCGCGCCACGCGCGTCGGACCCACGCAATCGAAAGTATCGATACCGCGTGCCGAGCATTCGAAAATATCATCGACTTCGCCAATCCCCAGCAAATGTCTTGGCCGCCCCAGGCGAGCCTCGCCTTCGGCGGGCCAATCATTCAATTGCGGCACCACCCATTCCAGTATTTCGTGCATGTCGCGCTTGGAATCGCCCAGCGATCCGCCGATGGCAATGCCGTCGAATGGCAAGCTGTTGATAAACCGCGTACTTTCATCGCGCAAATCGCGAAAAAATCCGCCCTGGATGATCCCATAGAGTGCTTGGTTTCGGTCATGGTATTCCAGCGATTGCTTGGCCCATTCGTGCGTCCGCGCCATGGCCTTGGCGATATAGTCCTTATCCGATAGCGGCGACGTGCATTCGTCAAACGCCATAATGATATCGCTGTCCAGATTCGATTGGATCTCCATCGACTTTTTGGCATCCAAAAAATGCCGCGACCCGTCATAAACCGACTTGAATTCAATGCCGTCGTCAGTGACTTTAGTCAGATTCAATTCGGCGAACCGCCTTCGCTTTGAAAGCTCCGGCGAGTCCCGTCCGAGGTTTACCTCAGCGGGAAAAAAATTACCGATCTTGCCGATATTATGTTCGCGCGCCAGTCCCAGGGAAAACGCCTGGAAACCGCCCGAATCCGAAAACAGCGGCTTGTTGAAATTCATGAACCGGTGGGTTCCGCCCAATTCCTTTATTGTTTTATCGCCCGGCTTGAGATGCAAATGATAAGTGTTAATCAGCGCGCATTGCGCGCCCAGCATCTCCAAATCCGCGGAATCAAGCGTCCGCACCGACGCCAAAGTCCCCACCGGCACGAAATGCGGCGTTTCAATATCTCCCCGGCGCGTATGGATTATCCCGGCGCGCGCCCGCGAATTTTTATCCTGTTTTATAACCTCGAATTTAAACTCTGCCATATACGCAATCGCACGGGTTACCCCGTGCAATCAAAATCTATCAATCGCTTCTTTGTACCTATTGCGACGCTTAGCGTCGCCCTGGATACACATTCGTGGTGGGACGCTTAGCGTCCCTATAACCACGCTTAGCGTGGTGGACCCGGCGAGAATCGGACTCGCGTCTCGGCAATGCGAATGCCGCGTGGTACCACTGTACTACGGGCCCAGACCCCGCCCTGCGGGGTAATTTTCAATTTTCAAACTTCAATTTTCAAACAAATTACAAATAGCAGATTACAGACAAAAAAGCAACGCTACAAATATCTTTTCAATTCGCCCAAACTGGAAATTTTGATTATTGACGGATCATCGATCTTGGGATGGATGCCGCCGCGATCAATTAAAATCGCTTTCATTCCCAGCGCCAAGGCCGGAAGAATATCGTTTTCAAGGCTGTCGCCCACCATCATTGCTTCTTCGGGATCAGCTTGCATCTTTTCCAATACCGCCAAAAACGCTTTCTCGTCCGGTTTTTTCGCGCCCGCGATTTTAGGGCTAAAAACTTCAAAATGGCTTAATTGGGAAATGCTGTCGATCACGAATTTGCCGCTCAAAGTAAGGATTGCCTTATCCTGGGGAAGCGACAGGATATCTTCAACATCGTCATACAGCTTGCAGGTCAGTTTCCTTTCCAGGAACGCCTCCAGCGACTCGCGGCGGTCTTGCTCAAGCACAATCCCCAGCTTCTGGATGATCTTATTCGTCAGATCTTTCCAGCTGTCGGCATCCGAAAAAAAATCCGGCAATATTTCCGCCAAAACCTTGGCCGGCTTCCCCTCATTGACAGGCAAATTGAACTCGCGGAGTTTTGTAAAAACTTCGTGGTATTCCGCCGGATCATAATAACCCAGCGTGCCCAAAAAATCAAAGATTATCAACCGTATCATTTATGTTGCGCGATTAACATTCTAAAAATACCAGAAATCAGATACTAATGCAAGCTGACAACAATATTTAGAATTGGGCCGAAAGCAGCAAAAAAGCCATCGCGCCGATCAGGGCCGCGCCAGGGATGGTAAACAGCCAGGCCCAAACAATACTAAACGCCACGTTCCAGCGCACCGCGGTGATCCGGTTGGCCGCGCCCACACCCGAGATTGCACCGGTGATGACATGAGTGGTGCTCACCGGCACGCCCAAATGCGTCGCCAAAAAAATACTGAATGCACTAGCGCTCTCCGCGCACACGCCATCAATGGGTTTTAACTTGGTAATCTTGGTCCCCATGGTTTTGACAATACGCCAACCGCCGCTCAATGTTCCCAAAGCGATCGCGGCATGCGCGCTCAACACCACCCAAAGGGGAATCTCCGAACTTTGGACCAATCCGCCCACAAGAAGAAGGCCGGTAATTATTCCCATGGTTTTTTGCGCATCATTGCCGCCGTGGCCAAGGCTGTAAAGCGCGGCCGAAAATAATTGCAGAATCCTTGACCATTTGCTGACGCTGGCCGGCGAATGCTTATACGCGATCCACGAAGAAATTATTTTAAAAATGTAACCCAAGAATAAACCGATCGTCGGCGCCAAAACTATGAACAGCAAAGTTTTTGTCCAGCCGCCCGGAATAATAACTCCAATCCCCGCGTTCGCCACGGCCGCGCCCGCATAGGCACCGATCAGTGCGTGTGATGAACTGGTGGGCAGGCCTTTTATCCACGTGAAAATATTCCACCCGATTGCGCCGATCAAACCGCAAAAAATCACCAGTGGCGTAACGGTCTTGATGTCGATCATTCCCGAACCGATCGTCTTAGCCACCGCCGTCCCAAAAATCATAAACGCGATAAAATTAAAAGACGCCGCCCAGATAACCGCCATTTTCGGCGACAGCACCCGCGTGGACACAATCGTGGATATCGAATTGGCGGCATCATGCATCCCATTGGTGAAATCAAAAACCAGCGCCGTAGAAATAATAAAAATAATGAATATCAGATCGGGAGTCATAGACTACTGGTTTTTGATAAGAATCGATTCAAACATATTACCCACATTTTCGCAGCAATCAATGGCATTTTCCAAGGTTTCATATATCTCCTTAAGTTTAATCACTTCCATCAGTTTTTCACAGGAAATGTTTTGCATGCCCATCAACCCTCCCAGCGCCTTGCGGTTAATATCGTCGCCGACATTTTCCAATTCGTTCAAACGTTCGCACCTCTTTTGCAAAACCGAGCCGAATTTCTTGATATTTTTGATCTCCTTCATCCCTTCATTGATCTCCGCCACGGCACCGCTGATAACCGTGATATATTCTCCAATCTCTTTTGGGAAAGGCGCCTGGATTCGATAAAGACCGATGCGATTAACCGATCGTTCAATAAAATCCATGATATCGTCAAGATTTTGCCGCAAGAGATCAATGTCTTCGCCTTCCATCGGGGTAATGAAGTTTTTCCTCAAATGATCCATCACTTCATGACCGACGTTGTCCGCCTCGATTTCCAGTTCTTTTAACCGCACTGAAATTTCGCTTAATTTATTCGGTTCAATTAAAAGCTTTCTCAAAAGGGCCGCGGCTTCGTTTAATTTTTCAGTTTGTTTTTCGAAAAGCTCATAAAAAATTTCATCCTTGGGAAATAGATTAAACATAGGCAATATCTCAAATGTCAAATCCCATATTTTAAATCTTTATAAGAATTTGATTTTGATAATTTAATTCTAAATCATAAAAAAACTGGCCTGACTAAGGCCAATTTAAAAACAAAATCACGAAACAGCGATAACGCCGGGTTTAATTATTCCAATTAGTGAAACTGGCAACGCGAAGGTTGCCGCGACTTTGCCCATAAATTTTATAATTTTTTTAGCAATACAACCACTTTTTCCCGGCCAACCTCCAAAATCCCCCCCTCGATTTCTTTTTCGATATTCCCGCTGTCCGCCATTATCTTCATTGCCCCCGCTTTCAAAACCGAAATCAACGGCACGTGCTTTGGCAACACCGCAATCTCACCAGTTTGCGTGGGCAAAATAATCTCGCGCACATCCTGGTCGAATTCGATTCCTTTTGGAGTTATAATTTCAACCTTCATTGCAATTAATTCAAAATTTAAATATCAAAGATCAAAATGACAATGTAAAATATTTTAAATTAAATAATTTTAAAATTTGTCAATTTTTAATTGTCATTTTTAATTTTGATTTTTCAACTTTCAATTGTTTATGACTTCCTCAATGCCGCCTTTCATATAGAATTCCGACTCCGCCCGGGAATCAAATTCGCCGGAAATTATCCTTTCAAACCCTTCGATGGTATCGGCCAGTTTCACGTATTTCCCCGGCTTGCCGCTGAAAACTTCGGCCACGAAAAACGGCTGCGACAGGAATTTTTGCACCTTCCGGGCGCGATTGACCGTCAATTTGTCTTCATCGGAAAGTTCTTCCACGCCCAAAATCGCGATAATATCCTGCAACTCCTTGTAGCGCTGAAGCATCTGGATCACGGCCGAAGCCACGCGGTAATGCCGCTCACCCACAATGCGCGGGCTCAAAATCGATGACGTGGTATCAAGCGGCGCCACGGCCGGGAAAATGCCCAGCGACGCGATCTGGCGGGAAAGAACCAGCGACGAATCCAAATGGGAAAAGATCGCCACCACCGCCGGATCAGTCAAATCGTCCGCCGGCACGTAAACCGCCTGCATCGACGTGATCGAACCGTTATTGTTTGAAGTAATGCGCTCCTCAAGCGATCCCATTTCAGAAAACAAGGTCGGCTGGTAACCTGTCTGGGAAGGAATGCGGCCCATCAGCGCCGACACTTCGCAACCGGCCAGCACGAAACGGAAAACATTATCGATAAACAGCAAGACATCCTTTTTTTCCTCATCCCGGAAATATTCCGCCGCCGCCAAAGCGGAAAACGGGATGCGGAAACGAACCCCCGGCGGCTCCGACATTTGGCCGAAAAACAGCACGGTATTATCCAAAGTCTTGCTTTCTTTCATGTCCAGATAAATATCGTTCCCTTCGCGCGTACGCTCGCCCACGCCTGCAAACACCGACACGCCTTTGTGCACCTTGGCGATATTGCGGATCAACTCCTGGATAAGCACGGTCTTGCCCACGCCCGCGCCGCCGAACAAACCAATCTTGCCGCCTTTAGGAATCGGGCAAAGAAGATCCAAAGCTTTCACGCCGGTTTCCAAAATCTCCACTTCGCCTTTCTGTTCCGCGTATGCCGGAGCTTCTTTGAACACTGAATTTTTTTGCCCGCCTTTTACCGGACCCAAGCCGTCGATCGGCTCGCCCAAAACATTGAAAAGCCGGCCCAGCGCCGCGCTTCCGGTCGGAATCTTGATCGGCTTCTTGGTATCCGTCACCTCCTGGCCGCGCCTCAACCCTTCGGACGCGCCCATCGCCAAACATCTCACCGCGCCGCCACCCTGATATTGCTGGACTTCAAGAACCAATTTTTCTTTGCCGTTAGCAGTTTCAAGAGCGTTTCCCAAAGACGGCAATTCCCCTTCCGGAAATTCCACGTCCACCACCGGCCCGATTATCTGTATAATTTTCGCCATAATCTTTAATTATTTTATAATTTCAAATGTCAAAATCCAAATGTCAAACAAAATCCTAAACCTAAATGTCAAAACTAAATGCGATAATTTCAATTTGACATTTGAACTTTGGATTTCATTTGAAATTTGTCATTTGAGCTTTGGATTTTATGTTTACCCAAGGACTTCTTTTGCCGAAGATATTTCACAAACCTCGCTGGTGATCTGCCCTTGCCGGGCTTTATTATAATCCAAAGTCAATTCCGCCACGCGGTCGCGCGCGTTATCCGATGCGTTGCGCATTGCCGTCATTCTGGCCGAATGTTCCGCCGCATTGCTTTCCAAAACACACTGATAGATCAGATATTCCACCAACTGCGGAATAATCTCTTTTACCACCATTTCCGGCGACGGCTCAATCAGAGTTTCCGAATCCTTGACCGCCTTATCGGCTTCCTGCGCAAATTCTTTGAGCTCATCCCACTCCAGCGGTAAAAGCTGCATCTGGCGGGGTTTTTGGTTGAAAGTGGAAATAAAATCCGTCCACATCAGATAAACGCGCTGGTATTTATTTTCCAAATAAGCCTTGATGATGAAATCCGAGATCGGCTTTATTTCTTCCAGCTGGCCATAATCGCCAATGCCGGTTATGCTCTGGCCGAATTTCATTTGGCGTTTTTTAAAAAAGGAAACCGCCCTTTTCCCCACCGGGAAAACAACCACTTCCGACTTTGTTTCCAAATTATTAATC
>JBAYLX010000013.1:0-18556 GCA_041663885.1 Minisyncoccota bacterium
ATTTCCACCACCGGCACCGATACTGATTTATTATTCAATCCGGCCGGCGATATTCAATTCTACAATTCCAACAGCCGCCTGGATTCCAGCGGCAATCTGGCGCTGGCGGGCAGTGTTACCGCCAGCGGCACGGGTGTTAATTATTTCGCTGGGAATGTGGGGATCGGGACGACGAGCCCGGGGGCGAAGTTGGAAAGTATGGGTACTTATGGTTTGCCTGCAAATAGCGGTTCCGTTCAAACTTATAATTCTTTAAGATTGTCTCAAACCGCGGGTACCGCAGTTATGGATATGGGGCTTGGGGGAGCTATGGGATGGATTCAAACAGGGTTAAACAGCGATTTATCAAATCATGCAGTTGGTCTTTTGCTAAATCCGAATGGCGGCAACGTCGGCATCGGGACGACGAGTCCTGCATACTTGTTGCATGTTGTAAAGTCACAAAATTCAGGTACAACTTTTGAGGTGCTCAATGATGATCTGGGAACTGGCGCTTTTGCAAATTATAAAATTGCGGCAAATGGCGCGAATTTATATGCCTATCAATTCGGTCCAAATTATACAAGTGCTTCAGCCCGCTATACGGCATCTACCGGAGTATTGGATGAAACGGGTTCCGGTGGTTTGAATTTGGCTGCTTCTAATGCAAGCGGTATTATTCGTTTTTATACTGTTAGCAACAATGAAAGGTTGCGTATTGATAGTTCGGGCAACGTTGGCATCGGGACGACGGCGCCAGGTGCAAAGTTGGATGTGCGGGCTCCAGGCGGCGGATATAGTGCAATACTCCGTCTTGGTACTCAATCAAATATGGTCAATAATGCTCCGATTGGAAGTTTGGACTTTTGGAATGGGACAAGTAGCTATGGCGGCGCTCAAACAGCGGCGCAAATTAAAGCAATAGCTGGAAATAGTTATGGCACGGGCGGATTGTTAACATTTTCAACATCGGCTACCGGCAATCCCGGTGGCGAATTAACCGAATATATGCGCATTGCGACTAATGGCAACGTCGGCATCGGGACGACGAACCCCTCCCAGTTATTGGATGTGGCGGGCAAAGTGGTGGTGGATGGCGTAAATGGAAGAGTTGGCATCGGTACCACTACACCTGCAGAAAATTTGGAAATCGGCGGCGGCAATTTGCGGATTTGGAATGACGCTTCGCTGGGGGATGAATTGGCCAGCTGGGTGAATCACCCAACCACTTATCCTTATGAAACCTTCACACCATCGGGAACGGATATTACTTTGGGAAATACAACCGGTTATGGAATTGCTTATAACGCGATCCCCAATGCCAAGGCCGGGGAATTATACAAGATTACATTTGATATGACCTTGAATTCCGGTACGATGCCCGCATTTAGGGTGAGTTCTATTATAAGCTATACCAGTACTTATATATTTACCAAAGTAATAACCACGGGAACAAATGTAATTTATTTTTACGCGCCGACAAATGCGACTTTGTATACAGGATTTGTTTCCGGCAATAATATTGCCACAAACTTCACCACCAGCGGTTATAGTTTGAAGAAAGTTACCGGCGGCAATATCATAGCCAGCGGGCTGTTTGTGGCTGGCAGCACCGAGGGTAGTAATTATTTCGGTTCCAACGTGGGCATTGGCACTGCCAATCCGGCCACAATGCTGCAAGTGGTGGATACTTCCACGGCCAGCCCAAGAGGCATAATGTCGAGCCAATACAACGACGGCGCCGACGGCGCAAGATTCCATATGCGCAAAGCCCGCGGCACGCTGGAGGCGCCGACCACGATTCTCACCGGCGACACTTTGGGCAAACTTGTGGCTTCCGGCTATGACGGCAGCAATTACTTGGAAATGGGCGCGATTGCCATCAATGCCGAAGGCACGGTGGCTTCCACCCGCGTGCCCACCAACATCACTTTTTCCACCGCCACCAACGCCGCGCCCAGCGTGCTCGCCGAAGCAATGCGCATTGACTCTTCGGGAAGAGTGGGAATCGGGACGACGAGTCCCTCTGAAAAATTGCATGTTGTCGGCAATATCCGCAACAGCGCGCTTGCTGGCACCGGCAACCGCGCGGTGTATTCCGATGCCGACGGCAATCTCACCAATACATCTTCCGATATCCGGTTGAAAACCAACATTGAAAATCTTGCGGACAGATTGGACATTTTGGGAACCCTCGGACAATTGCGCGGCATATATTATAACTGGGACGTTTCCAATGGCGCGGTCCAAGGTCTTGGAACGCAAAGAGAAATCGGCATGGCGGCGCAGGAAGTCCAGGCGGTGATGCCCGAACTGGTCGGGCAGAACGCCAGCGGCTATCTGTCGCTTGACTACCCCAAAATGACCGCCTATCTGGTGGAAGTGGCCAAAGCCCAGCAAAAAGAAATCGATGGTCTGAAACTGGTTTTAGAGCCTGACGGTGCTGTTGGCAACGCTTCCTCAACCCTCGCGCTCGGGTCTGGCAATGGTTTGTTCGATTGGGCGGCAAATGTGTTAAATTCGCTGGGAATGGTTTTAAAAGACGGAGTGGCGAGCTTGAAGGAAGTGGCGGCGGATAAATTCACGGCCAAGCAGGCTAATATTGAGCAGATACAGAACAAACAAATCCAAACCGAGCAGATGTGTATTTCGGGGAGCGATGGCCAAAGCGTTTGCCTTAATAAAGACCAGCTAAAAGATTTGATCCAAAGAGCCGATTCCTCGGTGACCATCAATCAAACCTATCAAGCTCCAGTTGCGCCGCTAATCAATGGCACGACTACTGATGCGGGCGAGTGATTGCGCTTGCCTTTTTTGTTTGTTAAAATAATTGATTAGGGTTTGATGAAAATAAATATTGAAATAAATAATTTGATTGGAGCGGCTGCGGATGGAAAATTGATTAAAGGGGCAGCTTTAGTTGTGATTGAGGGGGAAACGAAACGTTTGTCCGATGACCGCGATATCGAAGTTTCAATCGCAATCATTGGTCCCAAAAAAATCCGGGAAATCAACAAAAAATACCGCAAAAAGGATCAAGTGACCGATGTCCTATCTTTTACAGAAGACGATTTTACGCAGGGGAAAAGCGATATGCCGAGAATATTGGGAGAATTGGTTATTTGCGCGCAACAAGTAAAGGCGGATTCCAAAGAAGCCAATGTATCCCCTGAATATGAATTGGCGTGGGTGACAGTCCACGGAATGCTGCATTTATTCGGTTACGACCACGAAACTAGTGAAAAAGATGTGGTTCTGATGAGGCAGAAAGAGCAGTTTTATTTGTCGCGATGCAAGAACGTTTTTTAAATTAAAGTTTAAAAATCAAAATGGAAAATGACAATTTAAAGTGATAAAATGTTTCGGTAGGCACATTTTATAATTTTACATTGTAATTTTTATTTTTGATATTTACATTTTACTTTTTTAAGTTTCATGGCAAAACTTCCAACATTAATTACGGGTTTGGATATTGGCACCAGTTCAATAAAAATCGTGGTCGCCCAGAAAAAATCATCGCAAGAAGGGCTGGAAACTCTTTACGCGGGCCATCGGCCTTCCCGGGGTATCAGGCGCGGGGTGGTGGTTGATGCCGAAGCGGCGGCCCGATGCGTTCAGGAAGCGGTAAAAGATGTCGAGCTGGCGGTGGGACACAAACTAACGGGTGCGTATATCAGCGTGGCCGGAAGCCATATATTTTGCACTCCATCCCATGGATTGGTTTCGGTGTCGCGCGCGGACGGCAATATTTCCGAAGAAGATGTCAGCCGGGTGTTGCAGGCGGCAAAGACGATTTCCTTGTCCTCAAATAAAGAGATAATCGATGTTTATCCCCGGGAATTCATTGTTGACGGGGAAAGTGGCGTGAAAGACGCAATCGGCATGCATGGAGTCAGGCTTGAAGCGGAAGTTTTGATCGTGGCCGGATTTTCCCCGTATTTAAGGAACTCCGATCAAGCGGTTTTGAGGGGAGGGTTGGAGATTTATAACCGCGATCCGGCAATCGTGGCGGCTGCGGCTGCCGCTTTGTCGGATGAGCAAAAAGAGCTTGGAGTGGCGATCCTGGATATCGGTGCCGGGACATCAAGCTTGGCGGTTTTTGTGGAAGGTGATCTTTTGCATATGGCGGTTTTGCCGGTGGGTTCGGCCAATATCACCAATGACATTGCCATTGGCGCCAAGACCAACGTGGAAACCGCGGAACGGTTGAAGATCGAAAAAGGAATTTGTGTTTTCAAGGGTGCGGATAAGAAAATAAAGATCAGCGACGGTTCCGAAAAGGGAGAGGAGATATTTTCACAAAGACTGGTGTCAAAGATCATCCAGGAAAGAGTAGCCGAGATATTTGATTTGGCAAACAAGGAACTGAAAAAAATCGGCCGCGATAAGAAGCTTCCGGCAGGAATCGTGCTGACCGGCGGCGGGGTCAAATTGCTGCATATTGAAGATGTGGCGAAAAAGGTGTTCCAATTGACGGTAAGTGTGGGTGTGCCGCGGGGATTCGATAATATCGATCAGGATCCTTCGCTGGCCGTGGCGTGCGGATTGGCGGCGAGTGGTTGGAAGGAGCTTGAAGAAGAAACTGGCAGCACATCAAGATTTTCAATCGGAGGAGGCGGTTGGGACAAAATTAAGAAATTTTTTAAGATATTTATTCCATAAAATTGACGGAAGAATTATTCGGGGGGGGTAATAAGAATTAAAAATGTAAAAATCAAAAATCAAAATGACAATGTAAAATGTTGAAATTATTAAAATCGACATTTTATAATTTTTAATTGTCATTTTCAATTTTGATTTTTCAATTTTGATTTTTTGCAGAATGTTTAATCCAATTAATATCAAGGTGATCGGGGTGGGGGGATCGGGTTGCAATGCCATCGGGAGAATGGGGAAAGACCGCATCCGCGGCGTGGAGCTGATCGCGCTTAATTCGGATTACCAGGATTTGAAAAAAGTCGCGGCAGATATCAAAATACAAATCGGCCGCAAACTTACGCAAGGTTTGGGAACCGGGATGAACCCGGAAGTCGGACGCAAGGCGGCCGAGGAACAGCGGGATGAAATCAGAAAAGCGGTTGAAGGCGCGGGCATGGTGTTCATTGCTTGCGGAATGGGCGGCGGCACGGGTTCAGGTGCGGCGCCGGTGGTGGCGGAGATCGCGAAGAATTCCGGCGCGCTGACGGTGGCGGTGGTTACCCGGCCGTTTTCTTTTGAAGGGGTGTGGCGGCAGCGGATCGCGCAGGAAAGCATGGATTTGATGAAGGGCAAGGTTGATTCATTGATATCGATTTCAAACGACAAGCTTCTGGCGACACTTAATCCCAACGCGACGCTGGCAAACGCTTTTTGGATTTGCGATGAAATTTTGCGCCAGGCGGTGCAAAGCATTTCCGACCTGGTTTTGTCTCCGGGTATAATCAATGTCGATTTTGCGGATGTGAGGTCGATTCTGAAAAATTCCGGCCGGGCGATATTCGGGATCGGCCGGGCGAAGGGCGAAAAGCGTGCCGAAACCGCGGCGCGGGCGGCGATTGAATCGCCATTGTTCGACGTTCCGGCGCGGGGCGCCAAAGGCGTACTTTTCAATGTTTCGGGCGGCGCGGATATCAGCCTTTCCGAGATCGAAGAAGCGGCCAAGATCATCACCTCCGAGATCAATCCGCAAGCAAGAGTGATTTTTGGCGCAGTCCACGACCAGACCCTGCCCAAAGGCGAAATAAAAATCACAGTGGTGGCCACCGGTTTTTAATTATTTAAAAAACAATGATACAAATAAAATATAAATTATTTTTTATTTGTTTTTCGTTATTTTTAATCGCGCCTTTTTTTGGCAAAGCTGAAGTTGGAAAAAATAGCAGTTATTTTAATATTGATAAGGGGTGCGGTGTCGCAATCAGCGATGCGGATGCCGGCAGTATGGCCTGTGGTTCTTGGCAAAGGGGGTCGCAAACTGCATTGGAAGGAATCGATGCGGCTAGCTGTATTTGTGCCAATACCTGTTTGTCGGTGCCGCCGAACCATTACTATTTTGATGATCCGGTTAATAAAACGCGGCAGAACGATGAAAATAAAATCACATTGCCGGTGGTCTTGGCTTGGGATCATGTGGAAGGGTGGCAAAGGGAAGACGGCCAGTACCTTTGGCATTGGCTAGGATTGGGCGGTAAGAAAGCGGTTGATTCGAAAATGAAATTATCCGGGGTGCGTTCTTATGTTTTGGAAATCGATAATACCGAGGGAGTATTGGGCGACGCGAGAAGCGCCGGGGGAATTTTCCGACGCGTATTAAAAACTAACGAATTTAATCCGAACAAGGAATTTGGCATTTCTTGTTTTTTTAATTCCGGCCGGACGATAAAATGGCGGGTTTTGCCGTGTTGCAACGATGACGGTTCCGGATGCATGCCGTCCGATCGCGCCGAATGGTGGGAATTTACCGCCAGTTATGCCCCTGAATTGATCGTTGCCAAAGATATCGACTGGAACGGGCCGAAAGGGAGCGAGACTTCGACTTTTAAGGGGTTTAAATTAAATTGGTGCCGTGTATTTTTGCCGGAATCAAAGAAATATGCCAAATCATACCGACTGGAAGTAGCTTCGGATGAATCGGGAGCGGGAACGAAGAATTGCCATCCGTTGCTGGTTTCCGGCGGCCAATGCCGCGCCGATGATATTTTCAGCGATCCGCAAACCGGTGAAGTGGTAACCATGTATCCGGTACAGGGCCGTCAGGATCACGCGCTTTTTACGCGCAACCGCACCTATATTTGGAAAATGAAGACTTGTTTTGACGATAACGCGGCAGATTGCAGCGATTTTGGTCAGTCGTGGACATTTTCCGTTAAAAACGATTCTCTTGGTGTACCAGCCGCAATCAGTCCGAAAAACAGCGTTAATGGCGAGGATTTGGCCGGATTGCCGCTTAATCTCTCCTGGTCGGTGCCCGATGGTGCTAATTCGTTCGTTTATCAAACATCATTTTTGGATGGTGATCAAAAAACCGCTTGGCCGGCGGTGCCGAACATTAAGACAACACAAGAAGAGAAAAATAAATTTGACGCGGATAATCTGAAGGTTGATACCGAATATAAATGGCGGGCCAAGGCTTGCGCCAAATTTGATGCAACGGATTGCGACGATTGGTCGGAGTGGTTTTTGTTTCGGACTACGGGCCGGCCGCCAAAGGCGGAATCCATGGCGGTGACTCCGGGCATTCCGGCAACATTTTCGTGGGAAGCGGTTGCGGGCGCAAAATCATATAATTTAAAAATCACTAAAACCGGGGGAGAAGATAAAATCATTGTTTTGGATAATCCCGAAACTTTGCGCGACCCGAAATACACTTTGGGGTATCCTGATATTGACCAGGCCAGCGGTTATACTTGGAAAGTGCAAACTTGCGCCCACGGTGGCGGCAAGGTTTGCGGCGCGTGGAGTCCGGGAAAAACTTTCGCGGTTCCGGCGCTGGCGGCGGTGTCGAATATTAAGCCTGTTGCCGGATCGATGATATATGCCGATCAAATTTCGCAAAACATTTCCTGGAGCGCGGTTGAAGGTGCGGGAACGTATCGATACTCTTTGTCATTATTGGTTTCCAATGAAAAACAGGAATGCGTTCAGAGCACAATTGAAAAAAATTTATCGCGGATTTCGGATCTGGCGAATTTGAATTGTTTGGGCGTTTATCAACTAATGATACAGCCGTGTGTCGATTCCGCCTGCCAAAGCGCCGGTCCGAAAAGCGAAATAAAATTCACTTTAGACCAGCGCGTGCCGGCAACGAAATCGTTTTTCGCGGTTTGCGGCACCTCTTACAATAATCCAGACACCGCCTGGAACGAACGGGAAGCGTGCCAGCCGAAACATACGGTATTACAGATGGAAATGATCCTTAATTTCATTATTTTCCGATTGTCATTCTGGCTTTTGCCGATTTTGGTTTTGATCACCGGCCTGATTTTTTATTCGCCGCTGAAAACTCCGGAAATTTGGAAAAAAATAAAAATTTTTTGGCAAGCGGTTGGGATTGGTTACGCGCTGTTATTCTTCGCTTGGATATTGACGGGAATCGCATTGAATATTTTCGGATATGGTGGAATTTGGTGGAATATATCAATATGAACAAATATCGGCGCAATTTAATAAATCTGGCCGCGATATTGTTTTCTATATCGGCGATTTTTGGTTTTGATATCGCAAGCGCGGCGGTGCCTTTCGGGCCGCAAAAACCGGCGGAAACCGGTTTTGGCGGGGATGCGGAAGCAGTGGCGACAGATAAATGGATAAATGAATCCGTGCGCCAAGTTGATGGTGTTTTGATGATACGCAGCAATAATATTATTTCTTTACTCAATCCAGATGATCTTGGCGGAAAAGATGGATTTATTTGGCAAACAATGATAGAAATGACGAAAAATGGCAAGGAAATGACCATAAAACAGTTAACTGAGTTGGCGAACGCGATTGTCGCAAAATATTTATTCAATATTGATCTTTGGCCGGATGTAAAAGTAAGATTTCAAACTTGGGGCTTTTCTCCAGAAGAAATAAAAACGCTTCAGACAAAGTTTGAAACTACTTCGATTTCGTCTATAAATTTTAAGTCAGTGCAAAAAATTGTTAATGCCAACACCCCAATTGATGCATCCTTAACGGACATAGACGCAATCAGCATAGTTGGCAGATATGATAAGAATACAAATAAATTCGTGACTGATTCGGGGTTTTATAAAGATGGAGCTTTGATTGATTCTCGGACCGGAGAAGAGATACCAATGTTTATGATTGATAATAATTATGGCTCTTTATATTATCATTATAATCGGTTTTTGATCGGAACTTTAACTGGCAACATTCCAATTTCTGTTAGTGGCGATACGGAAAGATTAGCGCAAGTTGGCAAAGCTTCTGATCTTATAGCTAATTATTTGGATAAAAACGAAGTAGCTTTTATTGATGGCAAGAATAAAGATGGATCAATGGTATCGAATATAAACGTTTGCATCAATATCTCGCAAGTAATGCAGGAAATGCTAGAAGACAATAATATCGATGCATATACAGTGGTATTACCTTCAGATGGTAGTACTGGCCATGCGGCGGTTGCGGTTAAAACTGGTGATATTAAATACCCTGATGGTAAAATTTACCCGACTTTCGTGGTTATTGAGCCGCAAATAGGTACAGTTATGGGGCAGCTTGGTGGATCCGGTACTAACGTGGTTGAGACATATCAAAAGATTGGTATAGATTTCGAAAATGCAATAGTTATAAAAGATTACGTTTTAACAAAAGGATATAAGCAATTAGTTGATAGCAAATCAACCGAAATATATACTTACACAAATACGCGCGAGATAGAAGTTGGTACTGATGAGTTTATGAGCATAGGGGATGTGGATATGATTATGACAACGGATATTCCTCCGACGAATCCGTGATTATTTTTTATGACCAATTATGGTTTGAAAATTTTATCTGTTATGAGTAAACAAAGATATGGTACCAAAGCTATAGCTATCGCTTTATTTTTAATTACAACGTTTTTTAGTTTCAATATCGCAAGCGCCGCGGTGCCTTTCGGGTCGCAAAAACCGGCGGAAACCGGTTTTGGCGGGGACACTGAAGCGGCGACAGATAAATGGATTGAGGGATCGGTACGGCAGGTTAACGGCGCTTTGGTTATACAAAATAATAGTGCTCGAGTCGATCTTAATCCTGATGATTACGGCGGTAAGGATGGTTTTATTTGGCAAACAATGCTTGCGGCGACAAAAAATGGCAAAGAACTTACTTATGAGGAAATTAGTCGATTAGTGGAGTCGATATTGGAAAAATATTTTTTGAATATTGATAATCTGCAGATAATACTCCGACAGCTACAGTCTTGGGGGATTACGGATAGGGACGAACTAATGACTCTTTTGATAAAATATTAAAATTCAATTCCTTCTGTTGGAGATGAAGAAACTGCCGGTTTTGCAATACGGATAGACGGGAAAGAAATTAAAAATATTCAATTGGATATCGCGGGTAGTATTGTGGGTAAATATGATAAAAATTTGAAGAAATTCGTAACCGAATCGGGTACTTACAAAGACGGGATTTTAACAGATTCTCAAACGGGCAAGGAAATACCAAGTTTATGATGGATTCTTTGTATCGAAAAGTTTTTGTGGGTTCAGAAACCGGTAAATGGCCTGTTAGTATCTATGGTGATGAATTGGGTTTGGCGGCATTGGACAAGGCGGTTTTTTTAATGAATGATGATTCGAAGAAAAATTTAATAAAAGATAGGGCTGGCACTATCTTTATGAAAAAAGATGGCTCACAGGCGTCTGATGTATATAACTGTGTTAATTTCTCGAAAGATACTCAAGAAATGTTGCGAGACAACCATACTTCGTTGGACTGACTTATACGTCGCAGGGTAAACTTGATAGTGGGGTTGATGGCCACGCGGTGGTTGCAGTCAAAGTAGGCGAGATGAAACATCCTGATGGCAATACCTACCCAACTTTTGCGGTTATTGAACCGCAAACTGGCGAGGTGTTTGGTCAATTTGGCGGGCCGGGAACACAAATCAATGATGCGGATTATATGTCTGATGTAGAAAGTGCGGTTGTCTTTAAAGATTATGTTTTAACGAAAGGAGTTAATCAACTGGTAGATATTAAATCAACAGAAATATATACTTTTACGGCAACACGAAATATACAGGTGAATAATGCTGAATTGTTAGAAATTGGGGGCGAAACAATAGGAAACACGATGACCACTGGATTGCCGCCAACAATCAAGTAATTATTTTGATAACGAAAATATTGAGCGTTTGTTAATTATGAGCAGATACCGGAATAATTTAATAAATCTGGCCGCGATATTGTTTTCTATATCGGCGATTTTTTAAGTTGGTAATTTGATAACTTGACTTTGAAAATAAATGGGTTAAAATTAAAGTGTAGTTATAATTTAACCAATATATGGCGGAATTGCATATTAAACGACGGCTTTTGGGGCAATTAAAGGAAAACATTGACGGCAAGGATATTTTGATTGTTGCCGGGCCGCGCCAAGCGGGAAAAACGACGATTATGAAAGAGCTGGCCGAGTTTTTAAGGCAAAAAGGCGAAAAGACCTTGTTTTTGAATTTTGATTATGAGACCGATAAAGTTAATTTGGAAAGCCAAGATGCGTTGATTAATCGGGTGCGGCTTGAATTCGGCAACGAACGCGGGTTTGTTTTTATTGATGAAATCCAGAGAAAGAAAAACGCCGGTTTGTTTTTGAAGGGAATTTATGACCTTGGCTTGCCTTATAAGTTCATTGTTTCGGGGTCGGGCAGTTTGGAATTAAAGGAAAGCATTCACGAATCGCTGGCGGGCCGGAAAATTATTTTTCCGCTGGGTACGGTTGATTTTTTTGAATTTGTTGATTTTAAAACCGAATATAAGTATTCGGATCGTTTGCCGGAATTTTTTGATGTGGAAAAGCAAAAAACAAATATGTTGCTAGGCGAGTATTTGAATTTTGGCGGGTATCCGCGGGTAGTGTTGGCGCAAACGCTGGAGAAAAAAATTGCCGCGATAAATGAAATATTTTCCAGCGTGATCGAGCGGGATATTGCCGGATTTTTGGGAATCGACCGGCCTGAGGCGTTTTCAACGATGGTTAAAATTTTAGCGGCGCAAACCGGACGATTGATCAGGTATTCCGGTTTGGCCAAGCAAATTGGAGTTTCTTTGCCGATTGTTAAAAAATATCTTTGGTACGCGCAAAAAACATTCATTATCGATATTGTGCCGCCATATTTTTCCAACAAGATTAAAGAAATTATCAAAGCACCGGTGCCGTATTTTATTGATTTGGGGTTGTGCAATTTTGCCGCCGGGTCGTTTGGTGCCGTTGGCAATGATCGCGGGTTTGTTTTTCAGAATTTGGTGAAAAACATTTTGGACGCGAATTTAAAACCGGCTTCGGCGTTGCGGTTTTGGCGCACCAATACCGGAGCGGAAGTTGATTTTGTGATTGTCTCGCCAAAATCAGTTGTGCCGATAGAAGTAAAATTTGCCGATTTTGAAAGATTTGAAATGAATCGATCATTGATAAGTTTCGTTCAACAATATCGGCCGCAAAAAGCGATTGTTGTCAATAAATCGTTTACCGGTTCGCGCCAATTTGAAAATACAAAGGTTTTGGCCGTGCCGTTTTATTTGTTATCGGCGAATTTTTGACTATACCTGATGCTTAAATTATAATTTCATCAATGAAAGCATAAAGAGGCTTGTTGTTAAAATATTTTCTACTGCAATTTTCATATTTCGGCTGTGCCGAATTCATCTTTTAAGACATGGAACATTGGTCGCTGTTTTTGAAATCAATATGGATATGAATACAAATCGAAGCAGATCAATTGCAATCGTCACTATAATTTTTTTGCTGGGCGCAAGTTTTGGTTTCAACGTTGCAAGCGCGGCGACTCCTTTTGGGCCGCAAAAACCGGCGGAAACCGGTTTTGGCGGGGACACTGAAGCGGCGACAGATAAATGGATTGAGGGATCGGTACGCCAGGTTAACGGCGCTTTGCAAATTAAAAGCAATGGCCAAGGCGTTACGCTTGACCCGGCTGATTTTGGCGGCAAGGATGGTTTTATTTGGAAAGTGATGGAGGCGGCAACGAAGGATGGCCAAATAATGGCAAAGGAGGATTTGGAAAAATTAGTGAATGCGATCATTGAAAAATATCTTCTTCATATTGATAATTGGCCTAAAGTTAAATCTTTGTTGCAGTCATGGAATGTTACCGATGAAAAGGAATTAAGTTCGCTTTTGGTTAAATTCGAGAGTTCGAATCCTTTGTGGAGTACGATAGAATCAATGCAAAATGTTGCCAACATATCTCTAACTTCCGATAGCAATATCTCGAAAGCGTCGCCAACCGCGACCAGTATAGTTGGCAAATACGATCCAGAGACAAAAAAATTCATAACTGTGGGAACTTATAAGGACGGAAAGTTGATAGACTGGGAAACGGGGACAGTAATGTCGGATTCTATGATGAAGGGTAGCTCTTTGTACCAAAGGCTTTATATTGGGACGACGACGGGCCATGATCCGGTTCGCATTTATGGCGACGATGCGAGACTGGCAAATCTCGATAAGGCGGTTGAGCTTGTCGGCGCTTTTGCAAAAACAAAAGAAGGAGCCTATGCTGGCCTTTTCAATAGCGATGGAACGCCAAATGAAAATGCATATGTTTGCGCAGATTACTCATACGATGCACAGGCTTTTTTGAAAGCTAACGGGATTGATGCGTATGGTGTAATGTATGGGGGAGCTTACCGCGGCGAGTCTTTGGCACATGCGGAGATTGCGATCAAAACCGGCGAAGTAAAATATCCTGATGGCAGTGTTTATCCAACCTTCGCAGTGATCGAACCGCAGACCGGTTTTGTTATGGGACAGCTCGGCGGCCCGGGGACTCAAACAAGTGATACTTATAATACGGTAGGGCAACCCATGACATTCGAAGACGCAATTGTCATTAAAGATTTTCAATTAGAGCCAGACAAGTATATCGGTCAGGTTATGCTGCATTCAGACGGAAATGAAATATATACCTATATGGCAACGGCAAAACCCCATCAGATTGACATTGACAATAAAGGGAGGGTGAGTTTGGGTGATGTTTTTACGAATCTTGTGACGGACATTCCGACAACAAATGATGTTATTCCGGGTATGATTGATATACCCGTAGACGATGCCGACAATGAATAATGAGATCAAATAATACAATACTATCCATTGACGGGATTTATGGGTGGGGTAAAATACATTATTATGGCAATTGTTTGAAGTTTTGGTCTATTCGTTTTAAGTTTTTAAAATACCTCAAAAAATGATTTATGGGGACATAGATCGGGTTTTTTAATCTGTCAATTTTGTAGTTACTAATATTTGGTTGTATAAAAGTATGGAAAATAAAATTACCAAGGTGCAAAAGAGGGACGGGAGGATCGTGGATTTCGATTTTGAACGGGTTGTCAGCGCGATATTCAAGGCGATTACCGCTACCGGCCAGGGAGATGAAGCCAAGGCGGATAAGATTGCCGCGGATGTTTTGAAGCTGTTTAACCGGCGGTTCAAGAATGATGGGATTCCCAGCGTGGAGCAGATCCAGGACATCATCGAAGAAGTGTTGATTATGGAGGGTTTGGTGGATACGGCCAAGTCCTATATCCTTTACCGCGAACAGCGGCGGCGCATTCGCGAGGCGGCGGTGGCCAGTGACGCGGCAGTGGAACGGGTGGACCAATATCTGGAAAAAATGGATTGGGAGGTGCAGGAGAACGCGAATATGGCGTTTTCGCTGCAAGGATTGAATCATTACGCGGTGTCCTACATCGTTAAAAAATATTGGCTGAACAAAGTTTATCCAAAAGAAATCCGCGAAGCCAATGAATCGGGAGATTTCCATTTGCATAATCTGGATACCCTGGCGCCGTATTGTTCCGGCTGGGATTTGTATGATTTTTTGCGCAAGGGTTTCGGCGGCACGCCGGGCAAATTGGAATCAAAAGCGCCCAAGCATTTTCGCACCGCGCTGGGACAGATCGTTAATTTTATTTATACGCTGGCCGGCGAAGTCGCGGGCGCGGTTTCATTTTCAAATTTCGACACATTGATCGCGCCGTTCATTTATTACGATGGTTTGAACTACCACCAAGTCAAACAAGCGATGCAAGAGTTTTTGTTCAATATGGCCACTCCTACGCGCGTTGGGTTTCAATGCCCGTTTTCCAACATCACGCTTGACTTGACGCCTTCACCCAGTTTCGCCAAACAGCCGGTAATTATCGGCGGGTTGCCCCAGGACAAAACTTACAGCGAATTTCAGGAAGAGATGAATATGCTTAACAAGGCGTTTTATGAGGTAATGCTGGAAGGCGATCGCAACCAGCGGGTATTCACGTTCCCGATTCCGACCGTGAGCATCACCAAGAATTTTGACTGGGATAATCCCAGTTTGGAACCGATGTGGGAAGCCACGGCCAAATACGGCATCAATTATTTCACCAATTACATCAATTCGGACATGAATCCCGAAGACGTGCGTTCAATGTGCTGTCGGTTGCGGCTTGATTTGACCGAATTGCATAATCGCGGCGGCGGTGGGTTGTTTGGTTCCGGTGCGCTCACGGGATCGATCGGCGTGGTGACGATCAATATGCCGCGTATCGGGTATTTGTCGAAAACCAAGAAAGAATTTTTTGAACGCTTGGGGCATTTGATGGATCTGGCCAAAGAAAGCTTGGAATTGAAGCGCAAGGTGATCGAGGATTACATTGAGAAAGGCCTTTATCCTTATTCGCGGTATTATCTGGCCAACATTAAAAAATCGCGGGGCGCGTATTACGGCAATCATTTTTCCACCATCGGGCTGGTGGGGATGAACGAGATGATGGTGAACTTCTTGGGCGAGAATATCGCGTCGCATAAGGGCCGGGTATTCGCTTTAGAGGTGATGGATTTTATGAGGACGCGCATGTTGGATTACCAGAAAGAAACCAATAACGTTTATAATTTGGAAGCGACTCCCGGCGAATCGACATCCTATCGTTTGTGCTTGAAGGATAAGGCCAAATATCCCGATATTGCCACGGCCGGAACCAAGAAAAGTCCGTATTATACCAATTCAAGCCAATTGCCGGTTAATTTTACCGATGATGTTTTTGAAGCGTTGAAATTGCAAGACGATATCCAATGCCGTTACAACGGCGGCACAGTCCAGCATTTGTTCATGGGGGAGCGGTTAAGCGATACCCAAAGCGTGAAAGCGCTGGTGAAAAAGATATTCACGAAATTCCGTTTGCCCTATATCACCTTGACGCCAACGTTTTCGATTTGTCCGACTCATGGCTATATTGAAGGCGAACATTTCAAATGTCCCAAATGCACCATTGAACAGCCTTGCGAAGTTTATACCCGCGTGGTGGGCTATCTCCGCCCGGTGGGGCAGTTTAATCTGGGCAAGCAGCAGGAGTACAAGGATCGCAAAGAATATAAAGTGAAAAAGGAAGCGCTCGCGTAATTCATTAACACTGGCTATGAAAATTTGCGCGCTGCAAAAGACGACTTTGATCGATTATCCGGGGCATGTGGCGGCCACAGTTTTTCTGGCGGGCTGCAATTTCCGCTGTCCGTGGTGTTATTCCAAGGAATTGGTTTTACCGGAGTTGATCGCCCAACAGCCTCAAATCGCGCAAGATGATTTTTTCGCGTTTTTGAACGGCAAACAAGGATTGTTGGAGGGCGTGGTGCTTTGCGGTGGCGAGCCGACTTTGAACCCGGAATTGCCGGAATTCATCAAAAAAATAAAAGATATGGGATTTTTGGTCAAACTTGATAGCAACGGGTCGAATCCGAAAATGTTAAAGCAGCTGATTGATGATAAGATGCTTGATTACGTTGCCATGGATATCAAGCTGCCCAAGAACCGCTATCCGCTGGTTTTTGGGGCGGCGATGTCGCCGGAACTTATCGAGCAAAGCATTTTTATCCTCAAAAATTCGGATATTGATTTTGAGTTCCGCACGACGTGTGCGCCGTGGGTGCATACGCCCGATGACTTGGGAAAAATGGCCGAATGGATCGGCCAAAAAATTCCCGGACGGCCGCCGAAATATATGTTGCAAAATTTCCGGCCCGAGCGGACGATCGACCCCGAGTTTGAAAATCAGCGGCCTTTCCCTCCGGAATTTTTTCAAGAAGCGATTGAAAAAATAAAACCGTTCGTTTCGGATGTCAAAGTCCGGTAGCCATATAGCATGGTGATCGCGCAAATATTTTTATACGGTTGTCTGGCGGTGCTGGCGGGGGTGGGGGCGGCATCGCTGATTGAAATTTCTATTTTTTTGTTTTGGTTTGGCGCGGCATTGGCCGCGTTTTTGTTTGCGTGGGGTTTGCTGGCAAAAAAACAATCAATCGCGGTATCGGGAATAATGCTTGCCGGATTTATTCTCGGATTTTCCCGTTTTGATGCGGTTTGGCGCCATAGTCAGGACAACCAATTGACTGTGATCAACGGGACAACGGTCCAAATCAGCGGCCGCATCGCCAATGATCCGGTTCTGGCGGAATCGAGCCAACAGATAGTCTTGCGGCCGAACGGCCTGGGCGGGAAAATTTTGGTGATCGCGCCGCGCTATCCGGAATATCATTATGGCGACCAAATTGAATTTGCGGCCTTGCTGGAAACGCCGCAAAGTTTTTCCGGATTCGATTACCGGAATTATTTGGCCAAAGACGGTATCTATTCAATGGCGCGCTATCCCAAGATTGAATTTGTTTCTGGTGGCAACGGCAATTTGATTTATGGCTCGTTGCTTTGGATGAAACAAAAATTAAAAGAGGGAATCAGCCGGTCATTGCCGTCGCCGCACGATTCTTTATTGATCGCGATATTGTTGGGTGACCAGAGCGGATTGTCGGGTTGTCCCTCCTTCGCTAAAGCTTCGGAGGGCAAGTCAGCAAATATAGAAGCGGAAACAAATTGTATGAAGTTGAAGGAAAAACTGAATATTGCCGGATTGCGGCATTTGGCCGCGGTTTCGGGAACGCATATTACGATTATGGCGGGAATTATCGCGCCGTTTTTGCTTTGGCTGGGGTGGTGGCGCCAAAAGGCGTTGGCGGCGGCGCTGGTTTTCATTTGGGCGTTCATCGCAATGATCGGTATGCCGGCATCGGCGGTGCGGGCCGGGATTATGGGCGGTTTGATGATCATTGCGCAAATCGTCGGCCGCCCGGGCGATATTTTGCGCTTGGTCGCGATCGCGGCGACTTTTATGGTTTGGATCAATCCAATGATTCTGCGGTTTGACATCGGATTTCAACTGTCTTTTTTGGCGGTGCTGGGAATGGCGGTTTTTGCCCAACCGATTGAAGCGAAATTGAATTTTATTCCCAAGAAGCCGGAATTTATCCGGCAAGCGCTGGCGATCGCTTTGGCGGCGCAAATTTTTACTTTGCCAATATTGGTTTATAATTTCGGTTATGTTTCGGCTTACGGATTGGTTGCCAATGTGCTGGCGGAACCGGTTGTCCCGTTCATTACCATTTATGGTTTTATCCTGGCGATCGCGGCCGCGTTCAGTTTTGTTTTGGGCGGGTTGTTGTTTTTTCCGATGTGGCTGGCGCTGTCGTATTTATTAATAACAACAAACATATTTTCACAATTGCCCGGCTCCAAATTGAACTTTGGAATCAGCTTTTTTTGGCTGGCGATTTCATATGTAATTTTGGCGATTATCGCCTGGCGGATAAAAGAAAAAGAAAAGCTGGATTTTCTTGATCCGCATCTTTAATCTGTGTATTTTTATAGCTTGTAGGGCCGCGCAAAATTAATGTATAATTTAATGTAGGAAAGAGCTTTGGACAGGCGAATGATATGGAGCTAAAACAACTAAATTCAAAACCACAATTTCTGACCAAAATTGCCCTGGCATTTTTGGTGTTTTTCGGTTTCGCGCCGACGGTTAATGCCAGCATCATTGACGATATTTTTGCGCTG
>JBAYLX010000014.1:0-16629 GCA_041663885.1 Minisyncoccota bacterium
CAACCCGGCGACTTTCATATCCACGGGCCGGATGACGATGCCGTTTTTCAGGCAGGTGCTGATGGTGCGGTCGATCATCATTTCCAAAGCCTGCGGCCCGGGCTTGCAAACGTTTAGCTCCTGGCAAAGATAACTTTTTACTTCCAAGATTACTTCTTCGACAATGGCCGCGAATATTTCTTCTTTTCCTTTGAAGAAATAATAAAGCGATGCTTTGGTGATGCCTACATCGCGGGCGATATCATCCATCGAAGTGGGCGAATACCCATCCTTGGCAAACCGCTTCTTGGCCGCGCCAATAATCTCAAGCTTGCGTTCGTTCTCCATAAAATTATAAAATTAACTACCTACCATTCGGTAGGCAACAGTAATTTATATACAACAGGCATCGCTACAAGTCAATGCAGTTTGCCGCCGAGATTGATTTTTGGGCTGAAAAATAGTGTAATGGAAGATACTAAAACTATATGATGAAAGATTTTGAATTGAATATTCCAGTACAGGGGGCTGAAGATACAGGAGATAGGGAAAGTTCGGCAAATGAATATTTCCAGGAAATTGAAGCTGTTGAAGAAGAGGGAAAAGAAAATGATTTAGCGGCGCAATCCTTGATAAAAAGAATAGAAACAGGAGAAAAAATTTCGGATTTAGAACAGGAACAAATAAAAAAAATGTGTCGGGATATCGATAATTTCGATAAAAAAATCAGGGCAGATTTTTTATTTGCCTTGATGGATAACCCTGGCAAAGTTTCGGATGCAACTGTTTCCGAAGCAATAATGTGTCTGGGGTCAATTAACCCGGAATCGGTTCTTGAGATGAAAGAAATTATAACCGAGGGCAAAGATATTGCCAAGGCGATAAAAAACATCAAAATATTACAGTATCTTTTTTATCAAAATGATTATGAGTTTGAAGGACTGACGGCTGAAGATAGTCTTAAGGGAATGCAAGCGGCCTGGGATGATTATCAGCAAGCGAAAAGCAACGATTTCAAAAAGAATGGTTTTTACGAGCGGAGGGAAGATGGAGATAACCATTTAGCGGCGATGATGGCGGCAAGAATTGTTCTTGAAAGCGCGAAAAAAGAGAGTGAAAATTTTTTTATAAAAGCGGAAATCGAGCAAGAATTGGAAGATATTGATGCAATGCAAAAAGATACGGAACGGATGCGGGGCGAATATGACAACGCAGAATTGAAAAATAACTACAATATTCCGCCGGTTTTTGCAGAAATCGCGGAAGGAACAAATGCTGAATATGTAAAACAAATGACCGAAGATTCAACTTATAGCCGGTTAAATGATAAATACGCGGTGATTTATAATCCAAACGACCTTGGGGTTGATTCTTTTTTTCCGTTGACGCAAGAAAAAGGCCAGGAAATGCCGAAACGATTGGATATCAAAGATATTTTGGGAATTGAAGGATTTAAAAAAGAAGAAATTGCTGAAGATGATTATAAGAGATTGGTTTTGACATATAAAACACTTATTGAATTGCCCTTGAGGGATAAAATTGAAAAAGAGTTTGAAATTAAGTTAAAAGATTACAGCGTAAGAGAGCAGGTTCAATTTGTTGATTTTCTTTCTTCGAAAAGCGTACAAGAGGTGGAAGAAGTTAAAGATTTTCTTGATAAAGGAGGTGATGATATCGCCAGGAAAAACCGGATTAAATCTTTTCTTTCTCTTGAGGCGGGAAAAAAAATGAGCGAGAGTATATTCGGTATTGGAGAAACATTGAATAACCAAGAGGCTGCGAACGCGATTTTTGCTAAGTATGCCGAAATTGTTGATATGGCGGGCCGGGTGAAAGAAGAATTGTTTGGGATGGTTAAGGAAGGAGAAAAAAGTTTTTCCCAAAAAGAAATAGATTCGGTTTCCGGGAATTTGATAGAAAAGGCCAATGATCTGTTGGTCAAGTTCTCAAGCAAAGTCAAAATTACTAAGGATGCGGAAAGCATAATGGATGAATTGGATAATTATAACGCGGATTTGTTGCTCAACGTTAAGGCCTTTAAAGCGCTTAAACAATCGGGCGAGCCGGTAAACCCGGAGGATTTGGAGGGCGTCGCTTTCCATCGGGTGACCGCGGCGCAATTAATAAATTCGGACATTCTTGCCCAAATGAAAAAAATTTATTCGGCGAATTACGATCCGGAATTCGGCAAAGTGTTGGTCGATGGTTTTCAAAAATTGGTCGATGGCGATGAAGGCGGTTTGACGAACGTGTATTATTATGAAAAAAACGGTAAAGTTGTCGCTTTTTGCCGATTCGACAAGAAGGGCGATGATACGAAGTATTTCGGTTCATGCAATGTTCTGGAATCGATAAAAGGCGATCTTATCGGCAGCAGTATGGTGGAAACTGCATTAAACCAGGAGACCGCTGGCGATGAATCGATTTTGGCGAATTGTATGTTCGAAACGTCGGTTAGCTCATGTTATATCGAAAAAATGGGTTTTGTAGCTAAAGCCGCGCAAAAATACAAAGGTTCAAAAGAAACTTTGCTTGCGATCGAGAGAAACGGCGATAATGGGAGCTATGAGTATCGGAGCGGCCGATACGGCGTCAGGGAAATTGTTGCCGAAAACAAAAAATTCCCTGATAACAATTATGAAGACGGTATCGAGAGGATGGTTTTGAAGTACGGAAATAATGAAAGCGGCATCAATAGTCTGATGAGCAAGTCCAATGGATTATTCAGCGAAGGTTACGTTATGACCCGATATATATTTGACGGTGATGATGTTTACTGCGCCTTTGAGCTGGAAAATGGCGGAAGGTGATCAAAATCTTTGGCGGTCGCCCAAACATATTCAAAAATAGATTTGTTGAGCTGGTAAATATTCGGGTCTTCGATTATGACGCCGATCATTCCTTTCTCCGATAAGGTGATATAGGATATTTTGCCTTCGTAAATCTCCATAAGCGACTTGATGGGATAAAGCAAATGGTCGATCAGCCTTATGTCAGTGGTTTCTTGGTGGTAATTTTTCAGATAATTCCGGGAAAATTTAGAGTCGATGATAACGGCTTTTTTTTGTATTCCCAGCCGGTCCCTCTCTTTGGCATATTCCTGGTTGACTTTGTCGATATATTTTACAACCGCTTCCATGTCGGCATAAGTATAAACGATGTTTTTTGATGTGAGCGAATCGGCTAAAACTTTTTTCACACCTTCAATGCCTTCGTAAAATTGCACCACGGGTTTTTGGGTGGTCAGATTGTAAAGCGATGTTAATTCCGGCAACGCCATCGCTAAATTTTGCTGGGCCTGGTTGGTTTTGCTTACCGACTCTTCGATGACTTTCAACAGTTTGGTTGGGGACTCGGCTTCAAATAGATTTTTTCCTTTTTTGACTTTCTCGGTTGCAAGTTTTTTTTCTTTCAGCGCGGCCAAAATATTGTAGAGATTGCTGCGGGTGGTGCTGATTTTTTGAGCAACTTTTTTTAAAATTTCCCGCGCCTCAATCGGCCCGGTTTCGAGCAAAGTTTGGTAGACAATCGCTTCTTTTTTATTTAACCCAATTTCTTGGAGAATTTTTTCGTACATAAATATGTTTTTAATCGTTTTTTATATGATACCACATTTAAAGCGGGGTGCGGGCTCAAAAAGGCAGAGTGTCCAGCAGGACTTGACAAATTTCTGCAATATGCTATAATAAAGCTGTAACAGAGTGAAAATAGCTTACGAAAGTGTCCAGAAGATTTTGACAAATGCAAGTCGCGAGAATGATGGAGAGGAGAGAGAAAAAGAGCGGGAAACTGGATTTCGGGGTAACCCCAAGCCCAGTTTCAACAAAACGCTCTCTCGGGCGAAGGTGCGGAGAGGTTATATACCAATATTGCTCCGAATCATCAAGCCTGAAATTTCATCCCCATCATTCTCTCGATTTCGGGAGTAAATAGTTCTTTGTATGTTGGAAGTTGCTGAATGTGTGGTCTTCATTCTCGAGGAGAGAGTGAGGCTGGAAATTAGACATTCCGCGAAATTCCAATTTTCGTCATGATGGAACCTGGCAAAGATACGGAAGCGACGAACCGAAGTATCCGCGCCGCGCTTGAGTAGGGTTATAAATTGCCGATGCATTGGACGTTGTCCACCGATAAGGCGCCCGAAAAACATTCCACCACCCGTTCCGCCAACCCAGTGGCGTCCCGAGCAAAGCGAGGGATCATCATTGGGAGGGAGATCGGCTGGAGATCAAAACCTAACCCGTTTGGTCTCCAGAAATCTCCTTACCATTAAAAGAGAAGAGAGACCCGCTCAAGCTAAAGTTTTGGCGAGGCTAAAGAGAAGAGGGTAAGGAATTGGTAAGAACTTTGTCAATTAAATAACCAAGGTTAGTGTTTGCGGCGATGATACGCTTGCGGATTATTATACGGGAGCGTTTGAGCCGTGAATATTGGTTTTGGTCCTCCGCGGGTACTGGTTTGCCCGTTGAGTTTTCGATTGATAATATCGAATATTCAACGGGCAAACAAGAAAGCCTAGGGAGGAAAAAATATTATTCTTAAATCTGGAGAATATGTGTTTGACCGATTGGTCTCACATGTTCATAAAGGAGTGCCGGCTCCTGCTCTTCGCGCTGCTTTGGTGCGGATTGATGCGGGAGGTCGGCAATTTCTTGCCGAGGAGGTTCAATTTGACGAACCCATTGGCGAGACGATCTGCGTCGCCACTAGGCCGGGCGACGAAATCGTATACGCGAAGAGGCCGGGACGCTGGGGACCCAGCCGGTTCGTAAAAAATCGCGAGCCGGAGGCGTGCTCCAGCCTTGTCGTAATCCTCAAGAAGGCGGAGGAGGACGGCAATTATGTGTTGATCACCGCCTTCGTCGGGCATATTGCAGAGCCCGAGCCATGGGATTCCAGGGCTTTTATTCAGCAGGCCAATCCGGCCGAAGCTGCAGAGAAGTCACGGGAATTCTGGAATAGCCACGCCCTGATTTGGGGCGTAGAAAAAGTAATTATTGAAACGATTACCGCGGAGTGTCCGTGGTAGAAAGAGGCGAGAATGAAGATCAGATTATTATTGGTGGCGCTTAGCGGCGCCAAAGCGAGTATCGATATTGTGACCACGAATAACCGGACGTATCAAGTGTCCGGCCATCCCCAAATGCAGGGGATGTGGAGACGGCATCCCCACAAGGGAGGCCATATGTCCCGCAGTAAATGCGGGGAGGCCGAGATGCAGCAAGTTCTTGGCAAAATCAAGACGATCAAACTCTGGGTCGGGCCACTCGAATTTCGAGTGGTGACCGAGGCCGAGCTTGCAAAAGAGCTCGAGCCGTATCCAATTGGGGTGGCCCTATGAGCCACATTAAAAAGGAGACGGTAAAAGGCTTTGATACCGTTCATCCGGTAGTACTGGGTGAGGGTCTCAAAGTGGCGGCACAGCTCCTGGCGCTGCAAGGCGTCAAGGTGACCGACTATGTCTTTGATTGGGGTGGCCGCAAGGTCACCGAGATCAACGGCACAAAGGTTATTTGCGCGTTAGACGCGCAGGGCTCAGCCGATTCCCGCAACAACTTTGCGGGCATGGGCCTTGCGGTTGATGCCCAAGGAAAGCTCGCCATTGTTGGCGACTTCTACTATTCCGAGCAGAAGGCTCGGGCGGCCGAGCTGCAAAAGCAAGTCGAGGCCGTTCTGGGCGGTGCGTGTTATTTCGCCGCCCGCGCCCTTATCGCGCAAGCGAAGGGGCAGAAGTGCGAAGTTAAATTGAACCAAGAAACACGCCAGCTTCAGCTGGTCGTGCAGATGGGGGCTTAACAATGGCTTGTGAAGTTATTACTCTCAGAACCGATGGCTCCATCGGTTCTGAAATGCACGGCTTCAGCGGGAAGACGTGCTTGAAGGCTGCGGCGGATATCGCGGCCGAGTTGGCTCGGCTCGGTGTAATAACCGAGTTGGACGGAATCCAAATGAAGGATGACGCCCAGCTTGAAACGGCGGTCCAACAAACCGCGCTGAAGATCGAAACGAGGTGATTTAATGTCCCTCGTGAACCTTCACGGGTTCAACCCCCGGTCGTGCGCAAATGGACCGGGAGAGCGGGTAGTGATTTGGGTGCAGGGTTGCCCTCGGAAGTGTCCGGGATGTTTCAATCCTGATTCCCACTCATTCGCCGAGCGAGAAATGGTGAGCGTTGAAGAGCTCGAAAGCCGTGTTTTGGCTCAAGAGGGAATTGACGGTGTCACCTTTTCCGGTGGCGAACCGTTCGCGCAAGCTAAATCGCTTGCCGAGTTGGCGAAAAGATTGCATAAACGTGGATTGTCGGTGGTATGCTACACCGGCTACACGCTTGAACAGCTACACTCGGGCAACCGTAGTGACTGGAACGCTCTTCTTGGGCAGGTAGACCTGCTCATCGACGGTCCGTTCATACAGGAACAACGGTGCCAAGAGCCATATCGCGGCTCGGCAAATCAGAGAATTATATTTCTTACCGATTGCATCCGATCGGAGGAAGTATTTGGAAATAATCAGACGACCGAGTTCACGCTCGGCGCTGATGGAACGGTTGAACAAACCGGATTTCCGGAACTTCCTGACCTGGATGCGGTCATGAAAGAAGTTTCGGAAATCCTCAAGCAAAAGGAGGATTCTAAATGAGTATTGATGGTGCCATTACGGCGCATAACTGGTTTAACGTTTTCGCTCGGGCCTATGCGGCCGAGCTGGGATATGTATTTTTGCAGTCCGGAAACATTGCGGATTTGTTCCCGCTTGGGAATGAGTTCGTGACCTTGCGCCAGTTTTGGGCAAGGCAACTTGCCGGAAGGGATATAGTAGTTTTCTGGGATAAATCAGCGGGGTTTGTCTTTGCCGACGAAATCCTAGGAATTAAAGCGGCCAACGGCCAACTCCCGATGAGGGAGAAATTTAAGGCCGCGGTTGGTCTTAATCAACAGCAGCAGGCAGGCAGTGTTGCCAACCTGCTGGGCGGGCTCGCGGGCAACGGCGCGAATGGCGCTTTGCCCACTGATCCCGAACAGGCATTTGGTCTGCTTGAGAAGCTTCTCTCCCAAGGGAAGCCCGAGGAGCGAAAGGCCGCTGTGGTTATCGAGTACGTTGAGTCGGTCATAACAGAGACCGACTACGCTTCGTTCCCGGCAGTTACGCTCCAGAGATGGGCGTCTCTGGATTCTCCATTGAAGGGCACGGGCAATCCCGTAATCTTAATAGAAAGGAACCCGGAGAGGACATCGAGCGTGGTGAAGCACGATGATTCAAGTGTCGTGCGGATACACATCCCGCGGCCAAACCGTGTAGAGCTGGAGGCATTTATTCGCCACACTCTGAAGGCTAACGGAGTTAAGTTGGCCGATGGAATAAAGATTGAGATATTAGCAAATCTTTGTGCTGGATTGCGGTGCAAAGACTTCGACGACTTTATTATGAGGTCGTTGGAGTCCGGTGAGCCGATTTCTGACCAGTTCATCTGGTCAAAAAAGATCGAACTCATCGAGAGTCAGTCCGGAGGAGTGCTTCAAGTTGTTCGTCCAAAGCATGGTTTTGAGGCGATCGGCGGATTGGAGTACGTGAAAAGTGCCCTGAAAGTCCAGATCGAGAAGCTTCGTGCAGGTTCTAAGGACTGCGATAAGGGTTGGATCCTTATGGGTCCACCTGGAACCGGCAAGACGATTATTGCCGAGGCTCTCGCCAAGGAGAGCGGTGTCAATTTCGTGATGCTGGGCAATGTGCTCAGCAAGTATGTAGGGGATTCCGAAAGGAATATGAACCTCGCGATTGATATTGCTCGTGCCATGGCTCCGACCATCATCTTTATTGATGAAGCGGCCGAGGCTATCGGCAATGGCGAGGGTTACAATGGGGATAGCGGAGTCTCCTCTCGCGTTCGCGGGAAACTGCAGAACGTGATGGGAGACGACTCCGCGCGCGGCCAGTTGTTTTTCATGCTGGCAACGAATTATCCCAACCGCCTGGCACCGGCGGTTATGAGAGAAGGAAGAATGGACAAGCGGGTGCCACTGCTTGTCCCGGATATTACCGGGAGAGAGGCAATTTTCAGAGCGCTGTGCCGTAAGTACGGCATAGCCGCCGAGAAGATAAACTTCTCGTCAGCTCTTGGTTCAACCGAGGGCTGGACCGGAGCCGAGATCGAGGCTCTTCTCCTTCGTGCGAAGCAATTTGCCGAGGAGGAGGAGATGTCGGTGGAAACCCGGCACCTGGATGACGCGGTGGCGGATTTCATTCCGTCCCGTGATCAACAGGCATTCGACTTGATGACCGCTTTGGCTATCAGGTACACGAACAGCCGCAGGCTTTTGCCCGAGGCTTATCGAACCAAGCCTCCTATAGATCAGGAGGCAGTCGATAAGCTCGAATCCGCGGTGGCCGAGCGTGATGCTCGCCGCCGGGGCGGGCTGAAGCTGTAAAGGCGTGATGAACAAATTTACAACCATCCGGAGGTGATGAAGTTGTAGATGGAAGCAATTTACCACCCGCGCTCCTCACGGAGCTGGCATGCGCAGGCCGAAGTCTGTGTAGAAGCTTCGACATAATTTTTTTTAGTCGCGTGTTTGTCGGCTATCCTGGGTATCCGCCAAACAGTTGAAGCTTAAGATCCTTATGCATTTGTTAAGCGGGCTTCTCATGCATGAGCCTCTTCCCAGCACTACTATGAAGTCCGGCAGTAGTTTGTTAGTAAAGCGGCGGTTCGCAATTTTTTATCTCCGTCGCGCGTATAAACCCCGAGTGGATTTAGAGTGCTTAATAAAGGCCACAGGCCTAATGAGCTCTAAGTTCAGCAAGGTTTGCAAAGAACCAAAATTGTCTAAGCCGAAGATCAGAGTTTAATAGCCAGTCAATCGGTTATTTGATTTTCTCGATCGCAGATGACAATGCGGTTGAAAAGGCGAAGATTGACACGATCCCCATGCGCGGATAACGAATTATTTAGCCCGGAGCTTGATGGGAAGTTCTGCAAGCCTGTTTAACAGGTAAAAATACTTGGAACTGGCGATCCATGGCGGTATGCTTGGCCGTAATCCTGCGGAATTCGAAAGAATGATGATGCGGGAAAAGCAAAAGGGTTAAGGGTTAGGATGGACGAGTTAACATAATTCGTCCCTTCTTCCGAACTTATCATTAATGAAAACCAGTGGATGGTAGGTTCAGAGGAGGAGGATTTATTTGGCAAGAAGTGGAAATTTTAGTTTAGTTTTAGAAGTTCGAGGAGCTTTCGTTGTCCATCGTGGTGTGAGCCAGGGTGGGAAAAAGCTTTCGGCGTGGGATCGCCGGTGGAAATTCTGGAAAAAGAATAGCCAGGATATTGTCGGTGTCGAAATCTCCGAAGGCAAGGTTACTATAACTTTGCCTGCGTTACGCGAGCTCCGCGAGCGGAATCTCGTAGTTGTCTCAAGGCCTGGGAGACCGGAAGTTTGGACGCCGAAGCGGATTCTCAAATCCGCGGAAAGAGTCCAGGTAATGCCGGAAGCGGTGCCGGGATCATCCCAGCGCCGCGGCGGAATGAAATTGTAAGTAAGATTGATTGATATGCTTCGCAAGTGCGAAGCGAAAGGAGAGATAGAAAATGAATGGAATTAATTATGATCGCCATGATAGTTTTGGCGATAAGGAAAGCTGGCATAAACCAGCCGATGGCGAAACGATTGTGTTGAGTAAGGATACTTTTTTAAAATTTTTCCCTGAGGTGGAAATTCAGGGAGAAGTTAAACTGGAATGCGAAGATGCTTCCGAAGAAAAATGCAACGGTTGCGACCGTTGCGGTAAAAGAGTAAAGCTTATTTGCCGCGATGGTAAGTTTACAGCTGCCCATTCAAACGATTATCCAACTCATCAACTCGGTGAGTTTAAGTGGGAATGGGATGGCCATGGAGCCACCGAGCACTGGTTCGACGATGAGGCAATCAGCCTCAAGTCAACCGATGATTATCGGTCAACCAGCGGCCTGACCGCTCACTCAGTCAGGGTTGTGGCATACAAACGCCACGTGGAGGTTGCCTCTTTCCGGTATGGCATCACCGATGCTCGGATTTTCCCCAAGCCGGGAAGAATCTGGGCCGAGTTTAAAAACTGCCCAACCGAATACCGGGCCAATTGGACCGGGTTTGCGATTGGATATGGGATTAAGGGGGAACATGAGTATGATCCCAATCCCGCACCGATTGTAGGAATGCTCGATGAGGTCATCGAGGCTATACTCACTAATCAGATTGGCCAAGCGATAGTGTGTAAGCACAATCCAAGCGTGCAAGTACACATTATTGCATCGGATCCGAGCAAGACCTCTTTCTTGCTCTGCAAAGGTTGCAGGATGCAGGGAGTGAGATGGAGTGAATTTAGCGGTCGGAACCGGCAGGATACCTGTCCGTATTTCAGGCGGGCTTGTAAAAGCGTAGTGGAGAGATCAGACGCTTTTCCCAAGTGGTTCACTTGGGAAGGTGATAACTTTCTTTCATCCGCCTTGCGGATGAAGGATGGTGAGCACCTCGCTTATGAGGTGGCTTACATCCGCCGAAAGGACGGATTCGTCCGCCGCGCGGTTTTGCTTTGTAACGAGCGGACTCGCGAGGTCTGGATGTACCGTTACGCTGGGTTCGTGCCGCGGACCGCGATGGAGTTCTTCGGCAAGTATGCCGAAGGCCGCCAGATCAGCGGTTATCTGGGCACCGGGCCGCGAGAACGTTGCGATGATCCCGCACAAAGATTCCTGTCCGAAGCGCAGGTTATCGCCGCGGTTGCCAAAGGGCTTGAACAACCCTTGTGGCAGGATGAAGGGGCGGCACTTCTCGATTTTGATCCCGAGGGGCATCCTAACGAAATCGCTGATTATGCAATTCATACTGGCGAGATCGGTGGTATCCGAATCGCGCAAATTGATCGCGATAGCGGCAAGGAGCGCGAAACGGAAACCTCAAAAAATCCCATGCCATTTTATATGGATGGGACTGGCAATTACTATCTAATCTATAGTGATTGTTGGAATGCAGTTCTTCGCCGCAGTGGCGAAGAGCTATACCGGTCGGAGCAGCGGTACAATTGGTACCTGCTCCGGATTGTGAAAAAAACGAACGAAGCCGTGCCAGGCACGGCAAGTGCTTAAATCAAAGGGTTAAAGTTTGGGAGGATTGGTTTTCTTCCCAACTCTTTCCAAGCTCGTCATAATCAATGGCGGGTTTAGAAAGGGCAAATGTGCGGGTTGTCTTATGAAGTGGGGCGAGTTCCTGTCAAAAGGAAAAAACTCTCTTCTCCTCGCCCCGCTTCATAAGACAATCCTGCGATTGCAGATTTCCTCGGTTTGTCCGGGGATTTTTTTGTTTAAAATTAATATCGGTTTCTACCTTGACAAATACTTTATTAGATTGTACGATTATTATCGAGAAGAGGGCGAAAATTTTCGCTCTTTTGTAATTTAATAGCTAATGGTAGCGGCATGGATCTTTGCCAAACTTGAGATGACAAATTATTGTAGGGGTTTTTGATGTTGATTAATAAATCTTTAAGCGAATTGCCTCCTCAAGTCGAGGAAGCATTATCGGTATCAGGTAAAATCAATTGTCTGACAGAAACCGAGCTTGCTGATTTTCTAAAGGCGGCAAAAGGTTTGTTTGTTCTGGGGAAAGAGATAGACGATGCATTATTGGCCGATGCGGATGGACGCGACAGGTATTTGGAAATTTGCGCCAATTATGAATTTGAAGCGGGTCGATTTCCGGATTTAGTTGCCGCGCAAGATGATGTGAATGCCAATGCTGATGTTTATTTGCCGAATCAGCGATATATTGTTGTTGATTTCGCAAATGAAATATGCGATACGTTTATAGCTTGTAGTTTTATGCGCCAGAAATTGGGGCATAAACATCAAATAGCGATAAACGTTGAGAGGCTGAAGATTAAAAGAGAAAAATGGGATACAGCACAGAGGAAAACGTATTTAAAAGAAAAGGAAATTAAGCAAGAAGCTTTATATTGGGAGATGTTGAGTGCAATAAGTCGAATAAAAAATCCGGCACCGGGGAAAGAGCAACATTCCGTGTGCCGCGAATGTGGTAATCGTGACGTGACGGTAACCGGCAAGGGAATGCTTTGTTGGCATTGTCGTCAAGGTCAATTGTTGGTAAAACGGCATTTGAAGAGTCGGCAGATAATGCCGTTGCCAAACATATCCAAGCCTTTGATTTGTGAAAGTTGTTCAAGCGTAGATGAATCAATAAGATTCTACCATGGCAAAAGGCTTTGCGAGGTTTGCCATGAGGCCGAACTTTCTCGATTGAGAGAAAAAGTGGACAAATGGCTGGAAGTGATAAGAAGCAAGGAAGAAATAAAACTTCAAGAGGCAAGGGCAAGTATTGAGATTAAACGTCGGAAAATATCGGCCATAAGGCATAATTTGTTCGGATCGGGAATGAATGCGTTGGCTAGCCATCGACGCAAGGGAAGAATATTGTCGATGGCAGAAGATCGCAATATTGTTGAGATTGCCAGGAGGGACGAAGTTAGATCAGTTTCGGAAGATGATATCTTAAAATCATGCGTAGCGAATGGCGTGACCGATGTTGGGAGTTTCAAGAATATATTGGAAATAGTGCAAAAAACGGGAAAGATCAGTTCTTGGGAAATTAAAGGAGTGACTAACCATCCCATAGAGCCTTTGTTGAGGGCAATTTCTGCAATTACCGGGTTGCCGCACAGCTACCGTGGAATTACCGGTTTCGAGGCGAAAAAGCAGCGAGCCAAGAATTCCGGTATTGACTACCGGGATGTGAAAATTCCGAGAATATACCGAATATCGGAGATACCGGATTTGAGGGTTGCCTATATGGCATTTGTCAATAAGGCAGAATTTAGCCATGTTAAGGCAATGCTGCCCGTGGTTGAAGAAGCATTTAAATCTCAAAGAGTTATCGGCAGAAAAGAAATTGCGGCGATAGTCGGACAAAATGGAGTTGCGCTTAGCGTAATGAAGGCGTTATCCGCTTTGTTTGAAATACCGTACAGCGCACTGGGTTTTAACCCGGCAAGGATAACGCATAGAGATTTGTTCATGAGGAGGGGCGGAAGATTCTTGCTTGGAAAACAGTGAGTTAACGCTATGAAAAAGCAAATCGTAGTTCGGCCAAATGGAGGATAAATGTCGGCTAAAGGTCTTGTTAAAATACTTTCGCTTCCTTTTTTGACTCTGGCGATAGGGACGTGTGCGATTAGAGTCGCTGGCCATTTTTTTCCGAACCAACAGGATAGTTGCAAAAAAATGTTATTACGGTGGGGAGCGGATATCGATCTGTCTCCCACTTCTTTTTTTAAAAATGTAACGTAATTAATTTATAATTACGGTTTAAATTGCAAAATTAAATCAGACTTAAACAAAACATAAAGAAGCTTAATGATTTTTGCTTTTTCGCGCAAAAAAGAGAATAGATACGAGGATGGGGGATGTATTGTTGCTGTTTTTTGTTTTTGGCCGTAAATGATAAAATGCAATAATGATTGTAAGTTTCAACTTTTATGTATAGCAATAAAAAAATCGGGTTGGCTTTGAGCGGGGGCGGGGCTTTGGGGGTACATTATAAATTAAATATTTTGTTGACAATCGTCTATTTTTGGTTGCGCGATTATTGCGCGATTATTGCGCGATTATTTTGAAAATGGTAAAATTAAGACATAGAAATATGTTTAATCCCAAATACAAATTGACGAACAAGATCGTGAGTATGCTCACCGAGATTGCCGAAAGCCGCGCGATCATTGCCCGGGCGCGGCTTTTGCCCGCGCAGGAGATGAAATTGCGGCGGCAGGCGTTGATTCGTATGACGCATTCGTCAACCGGTATCGAAGGCAATATTTTAAACTTTGGCCAAGTTGAGGCGCTGTATCGGCGGGAAAAAATTGACGCGCCCAAAAGAGATACTTATGAGGTGCAAAATTATATCAAGGCTTTGCAATATATTGGCAAGATTGTTAAAGAAAAACGCGCAATCTCTGAAAAGATTTTTTTGAAAATACACCAGCTTGTCACTGATAAAACTTTGCCGCGCGAACAATCCGGTTATTATCGCAAAGGGATGGTCTATGTGGTAAAAAGACGGCTTGGTTCTGCCGACGAAATTGTTTATACCGCGGCGCATCCGGAAAAGGTGCCGCAATTGGCGGCGGAACTGATGAATTGGATTAAAAACAGTGATGTTCAAAACATTAGCCCGGTTATCGCGGCGGGAATTGCGCATCAGGAGATTGCCGCGATCCATCCGTTTGCCGATGGGAACGGCCGCACGGCGCGGGCGGTAGCCACATTGATACTTTACCAGCGGGGTTATGATTTCCGCCAGCTTTTTGCTTTGGAGGATTATTATAACAATGACCGGCAAAAATATTATCAGGCGATTAATATCGGGAAAAATTATGAAGAAAGGAGAACAGATTTCACTTCCTGGTTGGAATATTTTGTCAAAGGATTCAAGGAAGAAATTGAAATCACCAAAACAAAAATCATAACGCTCGCGCGGCGAAAGGTTGATTCCAAATTGGAATCACAAATATATTTGGTTCCCGAACAGCTTAAAATAATCGATTTCATGGAACAGGTAGGGAGAATCACCAAAAAAGATGCTATGGATATTTTAAATTGTCCGGCCCGGACTGCCCAGTTGCATCTGCAAAAACTTAAGAAATTAAAAATGATCGTTCAAGTTGGAAAAGGGCCGTCTTCGGCTTATGTTTTGAGCTGATTATGTATAGCAATAAAAAAATCGGGTTGGCTTTGAGCGGGGGCGGGGCTTTGGGGGTGGCGCATATTGGCGCGATCGAGGAATTGGAAAAAGCCGGGATAAAAATTGATTATATCAGCGGCGTGTCGTCGGGCGCGATCATCGGGTTGGCGTACGCGGCCGGGGGGTTGGAAACGCTGCATAATTTTTACGACGCGGCACTGATCAATCTTGCCAAGAAAGACAAATTTGTTTTTGCCAAAGGCCCGGATGCCGTGTTCAAATATATCAAGCGGGCGCTGGAAGATATTTGCCGCGGCAAGGATTTTTCCCAGCTGGCGATTTTGTTTTCTTGTTTGGCGACGAATCTGGCCACGGGCGAACGGGAAGTGTTTTCTTCGGGCAATCCGGTTGCCAGCGTTCTGGCATCTTCGGCATATCCGGGTTTTTTCGCAGCGCAAAAATTCAACAATAAATTCTATATTGATGGCGGCGTAACCCGCAATTTGCCGGTTGATGAAGTTCGGGCAATGGGCGCGGATTTTGTGGTCAGTTCATCGAGCTATACCGTTGACCGGATCACTGACGAAAAAGCGGGCGGAATGGGGCGGTTGGAAGTTGCCGCGAGAGCGCTAGACATTCTTGAAAAAGAATTGTGCCGATTCGAAGAAAAGCATGGTGACTTTTGTTTCAAGCCGCCGGCGGCGCAATACCGCTGGTTTGATTTTTTCAAAATGGAAGAAATCCTGAAACAGGGCCAGGCGAACGCGGCCGCGCAAATTGAAAATCTTTTACCGCTTCTGAAAAAAACACCCAATATTGCTAAAATTAGCGACCGCTAATTTTAGCAATATTTTCAAAAATGATTTTGAACTATCGTCAAAAAAATTTATCGTTTATTGTGGGCGCGGTTTTGGTTTTGTTGGTTTTGGGCTGGCTGGGCGGCAATCAAATTGCGGTTGTTCCCAAACAAGATGGCGGTGCGAATCCAAATAATTCGGCGCAGACAAAAGAAGCGATCGTGACCAAAGTTTTGGATGGAGATACGATCATTGTCCAGGGCGGAATCCACGTGCGTTTGCTTGGAATTGATGCCGATGAAAAAGATTCTCCGTGCTATGACTCGGCGCGGCAGCGATTGGAAGAATTGATTTTGGGAAAAACTGTTGTGCTGGAAATGGACAATGAAGGCCAGGACCAATATGGCCGGCAGTTGCGGTTTGTGTTTTTGAATGGCGTTAATATCAACCAACAATTAGTGGCCGAAGGGATGGCGATCGCGCGTTTCTACCCGGAAAATCAAAAGTACAAAGCCGAAATCGTTGCGGCTGAAGCCGAAGCCATTAAAAACAAGACCGGGTGCAAGTGGGAGGGGCGATCGTGAAATTATTTTTTCGCGATCGAAGCCATGCAATTTTTTCCATTATTGCCTTGATTGTCCGCGGCGAATCAAAAGTTTGTCATTTTTGGCAAAATGGAAAAAATTGTAAAATATCGCGAAAAAATAATTTCACGATCTTGGGATATGGTGAAAAAAATACAAAAAGAATTGCGGCAGATGGCTAATTTACAGAAAGCGAAAGATCTGCAGAGATTTTTTAAGACCGGGCCGGGCGGATATGCCCAGGGGGATAAGTTTTTGGGCGTGATGGTGCCGCAGACGCGGTTGCTGATGAAAAAATACTGGAAAGAAATTTCGTTGGATGAAACGCGGGAATTATTGGAAAGCGGATTCCACGAAGAACGGTTGCTGGCGCTTTTGATATTGGTGAAAAAATTCGAGAAAGGCGATGACAAAATCAAAAATGATATTTTCGATCTGTATTTGGCGAATACTGAGTTTATAAACAACTGGGATTTGGTCGATCTTTCCGCGCCGCGGATCGCGGGCGCTTATTTGTACGATAAAGACAAGTCAATATTGTTCGAACTG
>JBAYLX010000015.1:0-15662 GCA_041663885.1 Minisyncoccota bacterium
CACGTCTGCACCCCCAGCACCAAAATCACCGCGACAAAAAGCAATAAAATTATAGTTTCCATACATCAAGATTACGCCCGCGAAACCAAAAAATCAAATTCGGGCAAATATTTATTTGCCCTTACGACAACGCATTCAATTCGAATTTGTAGGGGCGAATGATCATTCGCCCGAATTTGACTTGCTATTATAAAATTTACAGGTATAAGAAAAAATACAGGAGGAGTGAATCGGAATGAGCAGTAAAAAATGGATATTTTTGCAGCCGGTTAGTAAAAAAGCCGACATGACGCTGGCTCTTTTCATCAGAGATTCGGAAATAATTCGTCTGACCGTAGCCCCGCGCACATTTGCCGCGCGCAACGATTGCGATTCATTCTCTTTGCGCGTCAGCCAGGGAGAAGCATCGATCAGAATCGGCACAATTAATGATGGCGAAGGTTTGTTCAAACTGTCTCTCTGGATCGGCAGTTGTGCCCGCAAAGCAAAGCGACGAACTTATTTTCTTCCCAAGGATGCGATAAATATTCGCGCATGGCTGGGAAATTGGTCAAAGAGCGGCGGATTATATCCGGCGGTTCAATATAAACCTATCAATGGAGATGCCTGCAATGGGTTCATTCTCCATAAAATACCTATTTCTATCGATTGACGGTATTTTTTTATTTCAAAAACTTCGCAGTCCAGGTGCTGGCTTTGGCGAGCTGATCCGGGGTGCCGGAAAAGATGATCTTGCCGCCTTTGTCGCCGCCGTCGGGGCCAAGTTCAATGGCCCAGTCGCTTTCTTTGATAATGTCTAAGTTGTGCTCGATGACCAGAACCGAATTCCCTTTGTCCACCAGGCGGCGCAAAATCACCAGCAATTTTTTCGAGTCGTCGAAATGCAAACCCACCGTGGGTTCGTCCAAGATATAGATGGTGCGGCCCGTATCGCGCTTGGCCAGTTCCGTGGCCAGTTTGACGCGTTGCGCCTCCCCGCCCGACAAACTGGGCGCGGATTGCCCCAGCTTCAAATAGCCCAGACCGATGTCGGACAACAAATGCATTTTGTCACTGATGACCGGAATATCGGTAAAAAATATTTTTGCTTCGTCCACGCTCATATTCAACACTTGGGCGATGTTTTTGTCGTGGTATTTCGCGGCTAAAACTTCCGAAGTGAATCTTTGCCCCTTGCATAATTCACATTCCACGTAGACATCCGGCAAAAAATACATTTCCACCTTCTGGAAACCTTCGCCCTGGCAGGCCGGGCACCGGCCTTTTTGGGTATTGAACGAAAAATGACCCGGAGTGAATCCGCGCATCTGCGAATCGCGGGTGTGCGTGTATAATTCGCGGATATGGTTGAACACGCCGGTATAGGTCGCCGGATTGGAGCGCGGCGTTTTGCCGATCGGGCTCTGGTCAACCAGCACCGCCTTGTTGAGGCGCTCCGCGCCCTTCAGCTCCCGGTATTTTCCGGGAATCGTGCGGCTGCGCATGATGTCGCGCAAAAGTATGCTTGATAAAGTATCGATCACCAGCGTGCTTTTCCCCGAACCGGAAATGCCGCAAACCGTCACCAATTTTCCCAACGGCACTTTCAGATCGACATTTTTCAAAGTGAATTGCGCCGCGCCGGTGAGTTCCATCCAAAGCGTCCGATCGGTTATTTCTTTTTTCTTGAACCCGGTCGATATCGAAAGCCGTTTTGAAAGGTATTTCCCGGTCAAAGTATCCGCTTTGAACAATTGCTGGGGCGTACCTTCAAAAACCACTTTTCCGCCGTGAATCCCGGCCGCGGGGCCGATTTCGATCACCCAATCCGCGGCCCTCATCACTTGCTCGTCGTGTTCCACCACAATCACGGTATTTTTCAATTCCTTGAGTTTTTGCAAAGCATTGACAAGGCGATCAACATCGCGCTGATGCAAACCCACCGTGGGTTCGTCCAAAACATAAACCACGCCCGAAAGCGCCGATCCCAATTGGCAAGCCAGGCGGATGCGCTGGTTCTCGCCAACGGACAAAGTTGTCGCTTCGCGCGCCAGATTAATGTAGTCGACGCCAACCTCAACCAAAAAACCCAAGCGCTTGCGAATTTCGCGTAATATTGATTCCGCGATCTCTTTTTGTTTTTCGGGCAGATTTTTCGACAGATTTTCAAAAAAAACAATTTCATCGCGGACCGGCAGCGCCGCCAGGTCATAAATGCTTTTTTGTTCGATCTTCACCGCCAAAGCGTCGGGCGACAGCCGCGCGCCCCGGCAATCCGGGCAATCGATCTCGGACATATATTTGGAAATTTCGCTGCGCAAGTATTCCGATGAAGTTTCCCGGTAGGCGCGTTCCATCCGCGGAATGATCGCTTCAAAACCCGGGTGCTTCGAATCGCCGTTCAATACCAATTCCTGGATGTTTTCGGGCAAATCTTTGAAAGCGGTATTCAGGGAAAAGCCTTCTTTTTCAGCCAGAACCTGCAATGACCACTTTTGATGCGGCACCCCCAGTGACCGCAGCGACCAGCGCCCCATCGCGAACCACGGCAAAATCGCGCCCTCATTCATCGACAAGCGCGGATTCAATATCAAATCCTGGTTCACTTTTGCCAGTTTGCCCAGGCCTTGGCAGGTTTTGCACGCGCCATAGGGGCTGTTGAACGAAAAAATCTTGGGCTCGATGTCGGGCAAAGAAATATTGCAGTCCGGACACGAAAAATAACTGGAAAATGATTCCATCGACACGCCGGAGCCTTTGGCCTCCTTCGCTTGAAGCTTCGGCGAACCAAAGGAGGAGGCGGTTGTTCCTTTCTTATAGGAAACGCTGATCCGGCCCTTGCCCATTTCCAGAGCTTTTTTAACTGATGACAGAATCCTTTCCTTTTCTTCCTTTAAAAGATTTTCCTGTTTTTTCTTGCGGGTAGCCAGTGCTTCCGATTCGGTCTTTGAAATTTTGCGTTTGTCGATGTTTACCGGCTGGGCGAATTTCTTTAATTCAAATTTATCAATCGGCACGCCGATTGTGTGCGATTTTTGCTTTTCCAGAATTTTATCCTTGGCTTCATCGACCGGATAGGTAATGCCATCGATTATTACTTGCGGCCAACCCGAACGGAACAGTTCTTCCAGCACGCCCTGGTGCTGCCCCTTTTTCGCGCTCACCACCGGTGCCACGATCATGATTTCCGTTTCCAATGCTTTCAAAAATATCCTATCGGCCATATGATTCGGCGTCTGCGACACCACCGGCTTGCCGCATTGCGGACAATGCGCGATGCCGATGTGCGAATAAAGCAAGCGGAAATAGTCGTAGATTTCCGTGAGCGTACCCACGGTTGAGCGCGGGTTGGAAGAAATGGTTTTCTGGTTCACCGCGATCGTGGGCGACAACCCGCTGATCTTTTCCACGTCCGGTTTTTTGAGGCCGCCCAAAAACTGCCGCGCGTAAGACGACAAGCTCTCCAAATACCGCCGCTGGCCCTCCTGGAAAATCGTGTCAAACGCCAGCGACGACTTCCCCGACCCGGATATGCCGCAAATCACCACCAATTTATCCTTGGGGATCTTCACGGAAATATTCTTCAAATTGTGGACCTTAACGCCCGAAAGCTCGATGAAATCATCCATGGATTAACTTTGAACATTAAACTATGAACTTTGACAAAATGCAAAACTTTTGCGGCATTTTTCTATCGCCCCACGCCTGATTATTGAAATTGAATTTTCAAATGAGTATTCATTATATACCGGATGTCAAGTTTTGAAAAGACTTGAGCATGGAACAAAAAAACGGCCTCACGGCCGCGGTAAAAATTAGTTTTGTGGGGGGAAGATGATGTTGCCCCCCCGTGGCGGAGAAACTTAGCTCGCTTCTCCACAATAAATCAATAGAGAAACCCTACATGCTGACTGCCAGTATCAAACCATTCACCTCCGTTAAAATATATTCAACATATTTTGATAATTTTGTCAAATTAATGTAGTGTAAAATATATCGCTATGAATGATTATCTGAAAAATAGAATCGAGTCCCTAACCGATAAACCCGGGGTTTATTTTTTTAAGGACGCGAGCGAGCGGGTTATTTATGTCGGCAAGGCCAAGAATTTGAAAAAGCGGGTGAAAAACCATTTCCAGAAACCCGATCAGCATTTTTTCGATTTCATTTCGCAGATCGCGGACATTGATCATATCCTGGCCGACAATGAAAACGCCGCGCTCATCCTGGAACAGCAATTCATCAAAAAACTCCAGCCGCGCTGGAATGTGGAATGGAAAGACGACAAAAGCTATTTCCACATCGCCCTCACCGCCGAACCCTTTTCTCGCGTTTACTTGGCTCATAAACCAAACCTGAATTGCAATGCAAGCTGTGCAAGGTCGCACCTTGCAAGCTTGCAAGGTGCGACCTTGCACAGCTTTGGGCCGTTTGTAAGCGGAAAGGAGGTCAAATCGTTCTTAAGGGAAACCCGCAAGGCGCTGCCTTACCGGTCGTGCCGCAACCTGCCCAAAAAACCTTGCTTCTATCAAAGTTTGGGTCTGTGCGCCGTGCCGTGCCTTTACAAAAAAAGAAAATCATCCTACGTTGGAATGATCGCGACACTGGAAACGCTGATTAAAATTTACGAAGACAAGTTTGTGCAAGGTCGCACCTTGCACAATTGCAACGCCTTCCGGATCGAAGGATATGATATTTCCAATCTGGCCGGGACATTGGCAGTGGGATCAATGGTGGTTTTTGAAAATGGCAATCCCGCCTTCGCCCAAGGCTACGGCGCGGTAAAAGCAAACAAAAACGAATATCGCAAATTTAAAATAAAAACCGTGGCTGGGCAAAATGATGTGGCGTCATTACGCGAAGTACTTATGCGGCGGCTAAAACACTCCGAATGGCCGCTCCCCGATCTTATAGTCCTGGATGGCGGTAAGAGCCAGTTAAAAGCCGCGCGCGGAATAAAAATTCCAGTTGTCGCGCTGGCGAAAATCGGCGATAAGGACGGAAAGCTATTTACGCCACATTCCAAAAACTTCGCCCAGCTATCAAAACTTCCAAGCAATTTGTCAAATCTTTTTTTGCAAATCCGCAACGAATCCCATCGCTTTGCAATCAGTTATAATAAATTGCGCCGCAAAAATAAGCTAGAATCCAACAATGGTTAACCATTTAAAAATAATATCTAAATTTAGGCCGCGGGGGGATCAGCCGCCGGCGATCAAGAAGCTTGCCGAGGGAATAGGCAAGGGTTTTGATTTCCAGACTTTACTGGGAGTCACCGGGTCGGGAAAAACCTACACAATGGCCAAGGCCATTGAAAAAACCGGGCGGCCGACGTTGGTGATCTCGCCCAACAAAACTTTGGCGGCGCAACTCTATGAGGAATTCAAGGGGTTTTTTCCGAATAACCAGGTGAGCTATTTTGTTTCTTATTACGACTACTTCCAGCCTGAAGCCTATATTCCCGCCACCGACACCTATATTGAAAAAGATTCGATGGTCAACCAGGAGATCGACCGTTTGCGCCATGAAGCCGTTCAGGGCGTGCTTTCGCGCCGCGACACGATCATCGTGGCCTCGGTTTCGTGCATTTACAATTTGGGCTCGCCCCAGACTTATTTGCGCGAACGGCTGATTTTGAAAGTTGGCGATGTAATGACTTTTGAACAATTATTCGGCCGGCTTTTGGACTTGCAATATGAGCGCAACGATTACGAACTGGCGTGCGGCCGGTTCCGCAAACGCATGAATTTCGTAGACATCTGGCTGGCCGGCGCCAAGATAATCAACCGGATCGAAATCGTCAACGACAAAATCATCGGCTTGGCTCAGAGCCTCGCGCCGTTCGGCACGTTCACTCCGGCAACCGAAGCCGATCTTTGGCCGGCGAAATTCTGGATGGCGGGCGGCGATAAGGTCAATGACGCGATCGAAAACATAAAAAATGAAATGGAAATGCAAATCATCCATTTTAAAAAGCAGGACAAGCTGATCGAGGCCGAACGCATCCGCCGCCGCACCGAATACGACATCTCGCTGGTCCGCGAGACCGGCTGGTGCCGCGGCATTGAAAATTATTCCCGCCATCTTGATTTCCGGACACAGGACTCGGCGCCCTATACCCTGCTGGATTATTTTCCCAAGGATTACTTGGTGATGATCGACGAGTCGCATATCACCGTGCCGCAGATCCGCGGCATGCAGGCCGGCGATTTCGCGCGCAAACAGCCGCTGATCAATTACGGTTTCCGCCTGCCTTCGGCGATCGATAACCGGCCGCTGAAATACCCGGAATTTTTGCAAAAATTAAACCAGGCGGTGTTTGTTTCCGCCACTCCCGGAGATTACGAGAAAAAGATCTCCAAACAAATCGCCGAACAAATCGTGCGGCCAACCTATCTGCTTGATCCGCGCATCGAAATCCGCCCCACGGAAGCGCAAATCGCCGACGCGATAAAAGAAATCCAAATCCGCGTAAAAAATGGCGAACGCGTTTTGGCGTTGACCATAACCAAGCGACTGGCCGAAGCCCTTTCGGACCATTTAAAAAAAGAACATATCAAAGCCGAATACCTCCATTCGGAAATAAAAACTTTGGCTCGGCCAAAAATTTTGGCGGACTTGCGCAAAGGCAAGATCGACGTGTTGGTCGGAATAAACCTTTTGCGCGAAGGTTTGGATTTGCCCGAAGTTTCGCTGATCGCGATTTTTGACGCGGACAAGGAAGGATTTTTGCGCGACGACACTTCGTTGGTGCAAATCATGGGCCGCGCCTCGCGGCATCCGCAAGGCTTGGTGATCATGTACGCCGACAATGTCACCGGATCAATGAAGCGGGCAATATCGGAAACCGATCGCCGCCGCGTTATCCAAAATGAATACAACAAAAAACACGGGATTATCCCCGAACTTATCTATAAGGAAATCAAAGAAACATTATCGGCTCGCAATAAGATCGAAGAAAAAATGCCCGCCGATGAATTCATCAAAGAATACGCCAAAGAACTGGCCGCGAAACTCGACTTGGCCCGGCGCAACCTGCAATACGAAAAAGCCGCGCTGATAAAAGCGCAGATCGATGAGATAAAAAACAAATCCGAAACACGATAGAAACACGCTTGTTCCACGCGCGAAATATTCCGAATCCGAAACACAATTGTAAATAGTTAGCCACTCGATTTTATTTCCATCGTGTCTCCATCATATTTCAATCTATTTCGGCTGTTCCTATTTAACGAACACTTCCGTGATCAAGAAGGCGATATAAACAAAAAGCAGCATAGCCGCCTCCCTCTTGGTAACTTTCTGTCCGGTGCGCACGCAGGCAAAGAAAAAAGCCGCCGCGATGAACAAAAAATACCTTGCCGCCGCGAAGTTAGAAAAATCAACGATCGTTATTGGCGATATCAAAGCCACCATTCCCAGAACCAGCGTTCCGGGCAGGATGATCGCGCCCATTATGTCGCCCAAAAGCATTTTTGTTTTGTTCGCGCGCGCGGCAACGATGCCAAAGTATATTTCCGGGAACGAATTGCCCAAACCAATAATTAAAATGCCCACCAGCGGCAATGCCACTCCAAAGTCCGCCGAAAAGTTTTTCGCCGAACTCACAATCAAATGAGCTACCACCAGCAATACCGTGACCCCAAAAACAACCTTGACGATATCTTCCGCGAATTGATCGAAATGCTTTCCGATCGAAACCGGATGCCCGCTATATATCTCCTTGAAACGCTCCTGCCGTGAAAGAAGCCAAAAAATATAACTGAAAAAAAACGCCAGAAGCACGCCTCCATCGATACGCGACAGTTTATTGTCAAACAGCAGCACCAGCGGCAATATTGCCGCCCCGAACGTGAAAACGAGGCTGGCTTGGACGGTCCGGCTTTTTGCGTCGATGCCCTTTTTGGAAAAAAAAGCGGCCAGCGCCACCGCGAGCGTCATATCAACAACATTGCCGCCCATTACATCCCCGAGGGAAAGTTCCGGAACTCCGCCGGCAACCGACATTACCGCCAAGAAAAGATTGGGCAAAGTCGCGGCCAGCGCCATCACGAAAAAAGCGGCAACGAATTCCTTTAATCCCAGGAATTTGGCGATTCGCGACATTCCTCCCACGACCCAGTTTCCGGCAATATATAAAGCCACACAGCAAGCGAAGAAGCAAAAAATATAGTACGCGATCAAAGATTTATGATTTATGATTTAAGATTTATGATTCGCATTTATTCTTAAATCATAAATCTTATTTCTTAAATCAATTTTTTACTTGAGGTAATACGCCAATTCATAAATTATACCCCCAACAAAAATTAAAAGTAAGGGGTAAGTGGCCAATTTGCGCGCGGGCCGGATTTTTTGGTACATCAAAATGATCAATATTCCGTCCAATCCCAGCAAAACGCCGCCCACGAGCGAAAAGATATCGATAAAATTTTTAAAACCGGACAGAAAAAGTATGATCGGAACAATCGCGGTCAGCGCCCAAGCGACGTGTTTTTCGATGCGCACGTCATAAACCAAAATCTTTTTCAACGTCAATCCGACAATAATGAAAGAAGTGAAGCTCGTAACCACTCCAAACAAAAAGAACAAGCTCATCGCTCCATTCCCCAGAACCTGCTTCAAACCGATGAACGCCGATTGGGTTGTTGACGGACCGGTAATGCCAACGATCATGACCACAAAAAGGAAATAAGTGACCAACGCGATCAAAGAAGCGGCAATCATAACCGGCTTAAGCAAATCCTTGCGGTTCTTCCGCCCCAGCATCTCTTCCACCTCCGGGATCGACGAAGACGCCCAAAGCGCGAACAAAACCGCGCCGTATGGCAATAAAAAATCACCCGCCGCTCCGGTGTGCGCCGCCAAATTTTGCGATGTAAAAAAAGGCATACCCTTGAATGCGAGAATCGCGAAAATCGCAAAAAACATTGCCAGCCCCCAAAGACCGACCCGCGAAACGATGTTGATCCCAAAATATATCAATAGAGCGCCCGCCAAAAAATATAAAAAACTATAGGCCGCCTGATCGCCTCCCAGCAATGGTGACGCGAATTCATAAAGAAATTGGCCGCCCACGATCATGAACGCCACCATTATCCCGAAAAAACCGATAATATTGCTGACAATCGCCACCGCCGCGCCCCATTTTCCCAGATAAATCCGGGCGAAACCGCCCAAACGCTTATAATCGGGAGTCTTAAGCGCCACTTCGCAGAACATCAAATGGATGACCGCGATCAGCGCGCCGATCACCAAAAAATAGCCAAACATCAGCGGCAAGCCGACTTTGGCCGCCACATACGGCAAACCGAAAATCCCGACCCCGATAATGGTGTTGCACATTACCGCCAGCGGATAGAAAAAAGTTTTCAATTCGGCGCGGACGATCATAGCTGGACTTGGCTTGGTTTTATATCCCAACCATTTTGGCCGTGTTCAAGGCCAATTATGTAAGCTTCAACCGGCAATCCCGGAAAATTTTTCTCCACGATTTCTTTTGCCTGCTTCAATTGGCCAGTGCAATTCGCGATTTCGGCCGCCGCGTCCGCGAATGCCGCGGATCCGCCATAGGCGCCGCAATCCAAGTGCATGGTAAGCATCACGGCCTGACAGTTATGGAGTTTCTTGGAAATAGAAATTTGCTCAACGAGATAGTTTTGCGTTGCCGGATCAATCAAACCTTTCACCGAACCCGCGGTCACGCACAAATCGCAGCCCAGGCCGTTAGCGATGAAATAATTTTCCAACTGCGGATGCAGCCGCCAGTCGATGCACGCGAACAAAACTTTAACGATTTTGTTGGGATCTGATGACATAACAGAAAATGTCAAAATTCCAAATTTCCAATGCCAAAATAAATTTCACAATTTAAAAATTTCAAAATTTATTGGAAATTGGATATTGGATATTTTGGAATTTTAATGATGTGGGCAATACAGGGTTCGAACCTGTGGCCTCTCCGATGTGAACGGAACGCTCTACCACTGAGCTAATTGCCCGCGTTTTGCAAAACCTTTTCTAATTATTATAAATAGCAGATTTGCGCTAAAATTTCAATTGTTAAAAGCCCCTCGGAAACCGAGGGGCTTTTAACAAACTTTTACTAAACCAATTCACGGCGCTTGGCGATTTCGATTTTTTGTTTCAGTTCATCCTCCGGCGAGAGGGTTTTGCTCGCCAAAAAATGTCTAGCTAAGAGAAACAAAAGCATAACCGCCGCGGCAACGGCAAAACCAAGTTGCGCGAAGACATTGGCATCAAATCCGGTCGAAACCGAAGTCGCGCCATTGACGCCGCTCCGACCCACATTGACGGTCGCGCGCGCCGTTGCCGAGGCGCCGCCGGCGTAAACTGTTGCCGCGTTAGTTAAAGCGGTCTGGCCATATGGAAAACTGCTCGCTTGGGCAACTGTCGCCGTAAATGTTACGATCTTGGTTTGGCCCGCGTATAAATCGCCGATATTGATTCCGGCCGAAATATTTCCAGGATAACTGGCACCGTCAACGCGCAGATCGCGCGCGTTGCCAATCGCCGCCGGAAGAGCGTCAACAAGATTAATTCCGCGCGAAATTCCCGAAACTCCGGCAACAATAATTTTATAAGACAAAATCTCAAGCGGATTGGCATTAACGCTGGCAAGATAACCCGTGCCGTCAGAAAGATTGCTCACGAGTTTTTGAACGCTGACTTGGCCATTGGCCGCGGGCGCGGGAACGGAAGGATAATATCCCGGATTTACGTATTGGTTTTGGTAATAATTCGGATAATTGCCGTTGCCGCAATCATTGGTTTTGATTATCTCGGTATCGGCCAGAGTGCGGCCCCCGGCATCAACTTTGACCCGAGCAGTGAAAACGGCCCGGTTGGCGTAGGTGCAAAGGTCATTGGCCGTGTAGACGGTTTCGCCGCTGGTTACAGTTTTGTCCCAAATACCATCGTTTTCGCAATCAAAATAATAAATAAAATCGCGGCGGTAACTGCCGTAATTATAAATCGTTGCGGTTAAATCAACCCCATACATCGGACCGCACCCGGTTTTTGGCGCGGCGATAAGCGCCACCCGCAAATTTGAATTCGACGTGAATTTTTGACCATCGCCATAGTAATTATTACCTGAGGGATTGGCCGAAGAATCATAATAACTGGCAAAAATCGGATTAGCCAATATAAATCCGGCAATCGCCGCGGCAAGCACCGATGCTTTTAAAAAATACTTGTCCATTTTTTTAACAAACCACCTGATCCTCTCCGCCAGGCAATTTTTTTTAATGTTTGAATCATTTTACCAAAATATAATTAATATTAGCAATACCAAAATTAACTGGTCATTAAAAAATCTGGCCGACCCGGCCAAAAACAAAACCCCTCTTTCGAGGGGTCGTGATTATTTTTTTACGCCAGGTTATTTCGCTTGATGAACCCGATCTTGCGGGCAAGCTTGTCTTCCGGCGACAGTTTCTTTTTAGTTAAAACCTGTTTGGCCAGGAAATACAAGGCAATCAAGGCTCCGGCGGCCGCGATTCCGATGCCGGCAAGCATATTGCTGTCAAAGCCGGTCGAAACCTGGGTCGCGTAATGCACGGCCGGTTCATAGACATAGACCGCGGCCGGAGTGGCGATTGCCGGTTCGATCGTGTAGGCTGGCACATTTTGGCGCCGCACACGGATTGACATGCTGTCGGAATCGGAGCCGCATTCGTTGCGCGCGGTCAAAGTACAGGTATATGAAAGATTATCTTCATCGTATTCATAACCGTCGTAATTGGAATTGGAATATAAATTTGAATCGGACCTCCAACTCGGATTTTTCACATCGCTGTCCGAGAGACTGCCGCCGGTGCAAGACCATGACAACCGGTCATAATCGCCTTCCACCGATCCGTTCAAACTCACCGAATTCATATCGTAGACTTCTTTGTCGGAACCGGCGTTCACTTCCAAATCATCTTCGCCGCCGGTCAAGGTTACGCTATCAGAAGCGGTACCGCCTTCATTGCGGCAGGTGATTTTGAAAGTTTTCGTTCCGGTGAAATTACCCACTGTATCAGATCCGCTTGTCCCCTTGCTCCCTGACCAAGAACCGGATGCGGTGCAGGAATCGGCATTGGTCGAATCCCAGGTCAAAGTCGCTTCTTTGTTACATTCAACCGAACCTCGCGATCTTAAATTTACCGTGGGGCGGTCAAATCCGCAATCCTGAGAGCAGGACGATTGTGTTTCGCCGCAGTCGCAACGGTCATCGCCACAGCGAAAGCATTGCGGATCGCATTGCTGGTAGGCTCCCCACGAAGCGCAGGTGCCGCCAAAAATACCGCACGTGCTCCCCGACGATCCCGAACATTGGTGAGAACCGGAAACGCACTGGTCACTGCAAGTCGGATGGTAAACGCATGACCCATTGTCGCAAGTTTCATTCGCGGTACAATTTGTAACACTGCCCCATTCCAAACATGAATCGCTGTCATAATTGCCGCATTGTTTCCAGCCGTTGCCCGAACACTGACGCTGGTCTTTAACACTGCATTCATTGGTACAGGTTGAAGTTGTCGGTTCGTTGGTGCAACTGCCGTTACTACATAGATCACCAATATTGCAATTGGTTACTGCGCCCCATTCCAAACAGGAATCCGCATCAAAGTTGCCGCATTGCTGGAAGCCATTGCCCGAACAGCGGCGTTGGCCGGAAACCGAACAATCATTTGAACAAGACGAAAGGCAAGAACCGTTCACGCAGGTGCTTGATCCGCAGCTTGATACACTGCTCCATTCCAAACATCCGTCGCTGCCGCGCCGGCATTCGCGATAACCATTGCCCGAGCATTGCCGCTGGCCGGAAACCGAACAATCGTCCGAACACCGTTTAACCGGGGGAGTGTAAGGCTTGCGGCAAGAAGAACCGCAACAAGACGAAGTGCAAGTCGGCGTATAGACATAAGTCGTCCGGCATCCCACATAGCCGCAACTCAACCAATCACTAGAAGAATAGTAAGAACTATAAGTGGCCGCGCTGGTATACGTAGTCGGAGTATAGGTCCGGGCACTTGTGTAGGTCGTTGGAGTGTAGGTTCTGGCGCTGGTATACGTAGTCGGAGTATAGGTCCGGGCACTGGTGTAGGTCGTTGGAGTGTAGGTTCTGGCGCTGGTATACGTAGTCGGAGTATAGGTCCGGGCACTCGTGTAAGTATACGCCAAAACTGAACTATTGAATGTAAAAATTAAACCAAAAACAGCAATAAAAAGAGAAAGAACGCTTAATAATATTTTAGTCATATTTTAGTATTGTTTATTGGCAAAAAAAATTAAACTTAATTTAACATTATTATATATTATAATATATTTTTTGTCAAGATGGACATCGTATTAATCTATAAAAAAAGAAAACATAAAAGGGAAAGTCCGCAATTATGTTTAGAGGGCAAACGCCCTCGGCTGTATTGTCGGCGGCAAAGGCGCTGCCGCATTTGTCTCCGGGCTAAATGGAATATCCACCAGTATTTGACCAATGGATCCATCCACATTTCGTGCGAATGCGATCATTCGCAAGTAGTCCACCTTGCCATCGACTGGACTTACTGGTCCAGAAACAACAGCCATATTGATATTACCGGCAGATCCAATAGCCAAAAATTTCATCTCTTTCATTTTGGCCACAAATTGAGCTGCCGTCATTGGGCCAACATCCCGCAATAGTCGCGGAAATGCTGCTTCCGATACTAACGGGTATAATCCGTTGTCGTCTGGACACTCGCTGTCAAAATTACCTTGTCCAAGCCGCGCCGCAATAATCTGCAACCACAAAACTATTCTTGCGCCGATTTCGGCATCGACCAAAACCGAAGTTTCGGCCATACCTCGTTGCAGAAGGTCAGCACCAGTATCCACCGCTCCATATTGATTGATAAAGTTTTGGGGTGGTGCTACAGGTACTCTCATTGAGGGATTTGGTTGTGTAATGCCCTGTTGCGTAATGCCCTGTTGCACATTCGCGCTATTGTCTGCGCTTGCAATTGCGGTTGATCCTGGACCGACCGCATTTGCCGTTACGCTCACGCTGTTTTTTGACGCTGTTGACGCGTCAACTTCTTGTTCTCCATAATCTTCTTGATGAGTATGTCCAATGCCCGGACAATCCCACCCGGCACAAAACGAGTAGTGCCCGTTATTAGTCTCATGAGCTATGCAAAGCCCTGTTGCTAGGACCAAGACTACTAAAATTTTTAATAGTCTTTGAACTGCTCTTGTTTGAACCATTTGAATTCACTCCCTGATTTTGGAAGGAACATAAAATATACTATACATATTTTTTAGATTTTGTCAAGATTTGAGCCAAAATAAAATCGGCATTTTGTGCCGAATTTGTTTTTTTTGCTTTTGAATTATCAGTCTACGATTGTAGCTTCGACTGCGATGCGGGACAGGTCTTTGCCGGGCGGCCAGCAGCTGACCAGCATCAGGGAATTGCCTTTGACCGTGGACGCGGGAACGCCGTATTCAGGTGCCACCACCCGCGTGTTGACCACCTGGTAATAGCGGGTTTCGTAATTATAGGTCACCACCACCACATCCCCTTTTTTCAATTCGTTCAATTTGCTGAATATCCAGTCATATTTGATCTTTGGCCAGCCCACCGGCGCGCTATGGCCCAGGATGACCGTCTGGCCGGTAGCGCCAAACGCCACCGATCCGGGATACAACACGACTCCGGAATCGAGCAATCCATGGACAACATCGCTGTTATTGGTTTTTGCCGTAATTATCGGCGCGGTAATATTGATTTTTGGTATCGTTAGCATGTCGCGGCGCGGCTTGGTCGGGATCGGCGCGGCCTTGGCCTTGATTTCCGTTTTGCTGACCGCGGTATTTGTCTTTGAAATTATGGCATGGTTTTTAACCACCAAAACATACGGCCGCGGAAACAGCTGCGGAAAAGCGTCCGACAAATGCTGGCGCCAGACATCGCCATTGGCGATCCAGGAAATGTTGTTCCAAAACACGGCGACCAGCACAAAAAAAACCAATAACAGCGCGGCCAACCCAAAAGTCACAAAATCATTTTTCGCTTTATTTGATTTTTTTCCCATCATATGTGCGCAATATTATTGGATCAGGAATGAATGAGGTATCAGTGCCGAAACCAGATTTTGGTCCAATAATGAAAAAACTGCCATGACCGCGATAAATCCCATTGCCTTGGCCAGCAGATCCGCATGGCCAAAGTCCGCCCTTAAAGCAAAATTGGCCAGCAATAAAAGTATCACTAGGGCCAGTGAAGCATAAATAACCGCCTGCACCAAATTAAAATAGCTTTGCGCGAAGAATACCGCCATTTTGAACGCGAACTTGCTTTTTTCCGCGGCAGAAACCGTGGCCGCGCCGAGGACGCCTTTATCTTTCGCCGCCAGCCCGGCGATGTCGCCGGTTTTTTCGTTTTGGATTTCCGCGCCGGGCAATGCCGGCGGATTTTGGCTCATGCCAAGCTTGGATCCGAACATCTGAACCACAATCGTGGCCGGATTGCCCTGGTAATTGGCCTTCAAAACCGCAATGCCGATTTCGCGGTACTTGTTGTTCACGATATTCGCCGCGTGCGTCGGCGACGCCGCCCAGGCATCCTGCACTTCCTTGGAATCGAGAAAGCCAATCGCGAGATTTTCACCGGCATACTTGTAATTATACCCGGC
>JBAYLX010000016.1:0-15613 GCA_041663885.1 Minisyncoccota bacterium
GAATTCATGGCCGCACTCATCACTTCGGAAAAAAACGATGTGGAACGTGTCGGCTATTTGATCGGCGAATGCAAGAATATGGGTATCGAAGTGCTGTCGCCCGACATTAATGAAAGTTTTTACGGTTTTACCGTGATCCCGGGTGCCAATAAAATCCGCTTTGGCCTCTCGGCAATCAAAAACGTCGGCGAAAATACCGTGAGCGAAGTGGTTGCGAACAGGAAAGCAAATGGCCAATTCGCGGATATTTTCGATTTTATGAAACGGATAAACCCAAAAGTGATCAATCGAAAATCGCTCGAAGCCTTAATTAAAGCCGGCGCGTTCGATGCCATGGCCGAACGCAACACTTTGCTGGCCAATATTGAAAAATTGTTGGAAATCGGGCGGGAAAACGAAAAAAACAAGTCCAACGGGCAACGCGATTTGTTCGGTGGCAGCGCGGCAAAAAACACGCCCAGCTATTCGCTTTCCCCCGCGCGCGAAGCCACTAAACCGGAAAAGCTGATGTGGGAAAAGGAATTGCTGGGACTGTTCATCACCTCCCATCCCTTGGAAGAGTACAAAGATACAATGGAAAAAAAATGCCTGAAAATCACCCGCGTCAAGGAAAACCCGGCGGCGCGGCTTGTTAAAATCGGCGGCATGATCTCAATGATGAAAAAAATCATCACCAAAACCGGCAAGCCGATGCTGTTCATGAATTTGGAAGACCTGACCGACAAGATCGAAGTGGTGGTCTTTGCCAGTGCGATGGAAAAAAACCCGGCGGTTTTTTCCGAAAGCAAAATTGTCTACGTCTACGGCCGCGTCGATAACCGCGACGGCGAAACAAAAATCGTGGCCGATACCGTGGAGGAAGTACTGTTGATTTAATTTTGAATTTATTGCATAATATAAAAAAATAATACTCTTTTTATTCCGCTCAAGTCGACCGGAAAAATAATCTCAAATAAAGATTTCGACTAAAAAATAAACATCGATATAACAAAAAATAAAAATATGATCCTTAAAAATAGAATCATCGCGGGCACATTGTGTATGCTCATTGTGGGCATCGGTTTTTTTGGTGGAGTTTCCGACACACAAGCGCAAACCCTGGGTACGCTCAACGGCACCGCGCCAACGACAATTGCAACCATTGAACAGTTGCAGCAAATGGTGCAAAGCTTGACGCAACAGATCCAGCAACTCATCCAGTTAATCGCCCAATTAAAACCGCGGGAAACCTGCGGCAACGGCATTTGCCGCTTCGGCGAAACCGCAACCACTTGCCCCTCCGATTGCGGCCAAAATACAGGTGCCTGCGCAAAAGAAGGAGAAAAAATTAACATTACCGGATCAAAAAATTGTTGTCTAGGCTTTACTCCGCGCAATTCGGAAAATAACGGGGCGGGCGATTGCATGGGAAGTGATTGCGATCTGGCAATTTGCGTGAAAAAATCCGATTATTGCGTAGCGCAAGGTTATCAAATTCACTTGGATAAATATCAAGAATGCTGCCCGGGATTAACTTATGGCCGATCGGGAAATATGAATTCAGCTCTTATATGCAAAAAAATTGAATCATGCGGCGATGGTATTTGCAGTGGAGCTATCGAAAATATGCAAAATTGCCCCAGCGACTGCGGAAAATCAGGTTGTTCTGCGGAAGGGAAAATTGTCGGGGGAAAACAAAATTGCTGCGCCGGATTAAAAACTTATATATTTAACGGAAAAGAAGAAGAAAAAAACGGCATCTGCATTCAAAACGGAAAGGTATGGGACAACGGTTATTCATTTTCCAAATGCATTAAATGCGGCGACGGTAAATGCAATTCATTAATCGGAGAAAATGTTTGCAATTGCTCCGCGGATTGCGCAACTATGGCAAAAACAGAATTATTGATATGGCCGGATGCAAACAGTTTTGATTTGGTTGAAAAAACTTTTTCGGGAGAAATAGCGATCAACCATAAAATAATCAAAATATTAACCACGGATACCACAAAAATTTATCAACAAGCGACATGGGATCCTAACTGGAAAGATGCCAAGCATTACACATTTGCCGAATTTCAAGCATTAATCAAAAACTGGACTGGTCCAAAAATGCCGTTTACTGTAAAGGGTATAACGGGAGCAGGCGGGATATTAACGGTTGATGAAATAATTATGATAGTTCAATAAATTTTTTAGCCTAACGCCATAATAAATAAAATATGAATTTGAAAAACAAAATTATCGCGGGTGCGCTTTGTGTGTTAGTCTCCGGAATTGGAATTTTTAGCTTTGGCGCCGATATTGCCAATGCAAACCCACCTCAAATCTCGGACAAAAGCAATGAAACCGTTATCCAGCTGCAATTGATTATCGAATCCCTCAAACAGCAGATTCAACAATTGATCCAACAAATCAGCCAGTTGAAACCGCAGGAAACCTGCGGCAACGGCATTTGCCGCTTCGGCGAAACCGCGGTGACCTGCGCCGCGGACTGCGGGAAGGTCCAAAGTTGCATTTCCGAGGGAAAACCATTTCCCAATTCCGAATCATATAAACAATGTTGCGCCGGATTAACAAAAGTTAAATATTTGAAACCGGGAACTTCTTGTGGCGGCGGAGCTGCCTGCTATACCGGTTATGTTTGCGTTAATTGCGGCAACGGGATTTGCGGATCGGGTGAATCCGCAGAAAATTGCGCGGCGGATTGCGGCAATCTTGCCTGCAGCAAAGAAGGCCAAATCATTGATGGCCAAGACCCAGCCTGTTGTTCTGGACTAACCTCTGTCAGCGGCTGCAACGCAAGCGGCGATTGCCCTTATGGAGACAAATCAATTTGCGCTTACTGCGGCAATGGGGTTTGCGGCTTGGGAGAAAATAAATACAATTGCGGCCAAGATTGCACTTCCAAATCTTCGAACACAACATCTTTGCGCGTAACTGCCAATACCCTCTCCGGCCCAACTAATGTGTTCCACCTTGATCAAAAAGCTTTGGTCTATGGATTAAATATTGGCGCCATTGGTTCGGATATGGACGTCCAACGGATAACCTTAAGATTCAGCGGCGCGCCATATAACTATTTCAGCAATATATATCTATACGACGGAAACACCATGATCGCGATCGCGCCCGTTAACCACGATGTGGTTTCAAAGACATCAACCTCTGATTACGAAATGACGCTATCCAATTTTAGTAATAAATTTTTGATCCCGAAAGGAACAGCCAGCTTATTGAGCGTCAAAGTTGATGTTTGGGCTCCGTTTTCGAAACCTGAAGCTCCAGCAAAAATTTATATTAGCACCGTTGAAAATGGCGTCCGCGCGGTTGACCAATCCGACATTAACCACTATGGCGGAGATAGCAGCGGGAATATGATTATCGTCAGCCAATCGCCGGTTTGCGGAAACGGCACTTGCGAAACCGGGGAGAGCGCATCTAATTGCCCGCAAGATTGCGATTACACCAAATTGACTTGCGAACAGGCCTGCGCCAAAGAAGGCTTCATCTCAAGCGCTTCATATTGCAACACCTGGACAACCTTGCCCGGCCAATCATCGTCTACTTGCAAGGCCGGTGAATTCGGACTCGCTTCAACTTCAGACTGCAATATGGCCGGTGTTGCGCAATATTCCGGCAAAACCTGCTGCTGCAATAGACAGCCATTATCGGTCTGCGGAACAACATCCAATCCTTTGGACAAACTAAACTGCAATTGCAAAAATTATTGCATTCAAAACGGATACGCCGCGGGCAGCTGCCAAAACTTTGGGATCGAACAATCGATTTATATAAAATCAGCAAACGGCCCAAGCTGTTCGGAAGGCTTGCCCAACAATTACAACCAAACATTATCTTGTTACTGCAAAAATTAGGCAAAAGAATGAAGTTTAAACCCGGACGGGAATCCGGGTTTTTTGTTTTAAGATAACGCAATTCGTTTGATTTTAACGCAAATGATAAGATATAATAAAGCTATAATTATAAAATAATTTTGATCCGCTCAAGTCGACCGGAAAAATTATCCCAAATAATGGTTTTGATTAAAATAAATATTAATAAATAATATGAAACTAAAAAATAAAATCGTAGCCGGCGCACTTTGCGCAATAATTGCGGGAATCGGAATTTTGGGAACCGTTAATAACACTGCCCGCGCCCAGACTGCGGCCACAACCAGTAGCGGCTTGAGCATTGACCAATTACAGCAAATAGTTAACGGTTTGAAACAGCAGATCGAATTGATTCTTCAATTACTTTCACAGCGGAACAACAGCAGTACCAACGCGATCTCTGCCGGTTCAAGGGGATGCGCCAAAGAAGGGACGGCATGCTGGGCAACTAAATGCGCTTCAAACGGCAATAGTTACGAAGTAGCAAAATGCGGCGAAGGCGGATCAACATGCTGCGCCGGATTAAGCTGCGTCAACGGAAAATGCACCGGTATACCCGCTAATATCATCGCCACCCATAACGTTTTGCCATGCGCCAATGAAAATGAAATTTTCAGCGGCAATGCCAAACAATGCTGCAATGGATTGACAAAAATAACCAGCAACAGCCAACCGTCTTGCCAAGTGGGAGCGGAATGCAATAACGCCGCAAATTACACTTGCGCGAATATCAGCCTGCCCACCACCGCCCAATGCGCGGAAAAATGCAAAACAATGGGTTACGGAACCAGCAATTGCAAAACTTATGGCGGACTTGTCGATCCCAAGGGAAAAGAAACAATGATGCTTAAATGCGGTTTTGATTATATTGATGCCGGAACAACCAACGATTGCAACGGCGCCGGAATAGTCGACGGGTCGCAAACATGCTGCTGTAAAAAATTACTTCCCGTCGAAAATTGCGTAAAGGAAGGCAAGATCATTGATTGGCGGATCAGCCCGGTTGAAAAATGCTGCTCGGGTCTGACCCAAATATTGGATTGCAAGTCATCGGCATGCCCGAAAAACTCCAATTCGATTTGCACCTACTGCGGCAACGGCGCCTGCGGCTTGGGCGAAAACAAATTCAATTGCCCGGCGGACTGCAAAACAACCGCCGATAATTGCGTGATCGGAATAAAAACCGATTCCTGCTGCGCTTGTCCCAAAAAAATCACCGCAAACCAACTTGGTTCAAACAACTGGGTCAAATATGAATCGGGAAAAGATTACAGTGATTATCCCAAAAACGAGAACTGCAGCAATATTGCTTGCGGGCCTTGCTTAGCCAATTTAACCTGTGATTAATTTCCATATTCCTAAAACCCAATATCCCGCCTCTGAAGGGCGGGATATTGGCTAAATAAAATGCAACGAAATAATAAATTATTAATCATATTTGCTTGTTGGTGCATGGCTTTATTAATTATTGCCGGAGAAACAATAACGGTTACCGCCCAGGAAGCGGCTGGCCAAACCGCGCTGTCAATCCCCGCTTGCACCGGAATTTCATTCACAAGGAATTTAACCATCGGGGCGAAAGGCGACGATGTCAAATGCTTGCAAGCGATCTTGAATTCGGATTCAAGCACAATGGTGGCGAATTCCGGGGCCGGATCTCCCGGAATGGAATCAACCGCATTTGGCGGGCGCACAAAATCGGCAATAATTAAGTTCCAAAACAAATACGCCACCGAAGTGCTGGCTGCTTACGGATTGAATTTTGGAACTGGTTTTGTCGGCGCGGCAACTCGCGCGAAATTAAACGCCTTGCTTGGAAATATCATAAAAAAAACCGCTTGCGGCAACTTGAGCTGCGAAATAGACGAAACCTCGACCAATTGTCCGGCGGATTGCGCGGAACCGGTTTGCGAGAACAATGTTTGCGAAAAGGGCGAAGCTGATTTTAGCGGCGATCCGAGCTATCAAGGCAGTTGCCCGCAGGATTGCGACAGAATTAGCGATAACGTCAGGATGCAATGCGTGGCCACTGGCGGAACCTGGAAATACCTGGATTGCATGAGCGGTTGCGGGACTCCGAAAACAAAAGCTGAAAGATTAAATAACTCGGTAATGAGCTGCCCGGCAGTTTGCACACAAGGAAACGGATGCGGCTGCCCTAGCGGAAAATACTGGGCTTCATACGAGGAAGGATGTATCAACTACACCCCCGCAACAACCTGTCTTCCAGAAGGATCAATAATCGATACTGGTGCGAATAAAGGAATCAAATGCTGCAGTGAATTAAGTCAAATTCCCTATTGCAATAATTCCGGCGAATGTAAAAATTCCGTGATTTGCACCACTAAATGCGGCAATGGGATATGCGACGGAAGAGAAAATAAATACAACTGTGCCGCTGATTGCGGCACAATAAAGTGCATTGGTGCCGGCGAAAAATTGGAAGGGAACGGCGAAAACTCCGGTAAAATCTGCTGCTCTGGATTGACCAAGGTATTTGACCAATGGTATCTGGGCAGTGACGGAGTCTGCCGCGCGCTGGATAATTATGGGTTTTATTGTCTCAAATGCGGCGATGGCGTTTGCGGAACCGGAGAAAACAAATGCAATTGCCCTGCGGATTGCGGTATTGCCAAAGATTGCAGCGCATCATGCAAGACAAAAGGATACGCGGGCGGCTATTGCAAGGCTTGGGCGGTTACGCGATATTCTCAACCCGGATCATGCAAATCGGGCGAGTCAAATATCGGCTGGACATCGGGCTGCACCGCGGCACAACTTGACGGGGGCGGCCGCGCCTGCTGTTGCGTCAGCAATTCGGATGCCGCGACAAAATGCGCGAACACCGGCGGAGTTTGGAACTCCTCAACCTCAACATGCACGTGTTTGAGTGGACGCAAGTGGTGTGACGATGACGGTTGCCAACCAGAAGCAGTGGCAGCCAAGCCGGTAATCTATTTATACCCAACCAAACAAGAAAGCATAAACATTAAACTCGATCTGGCCGGAAAATTGATTGCCGATTATCCAAATTACGATCCAGTCAAAGGCTGGGATGTAATCGCTTATCCTGACGGCCGTCTGATCAATAAGGCCGACGGCAAGGAATACAGCTATCTTTTCTGGGAAGCCGAGGGTTATGGCAATAACTATGATATGTCCAAAGGATTCGTAGTCAAAGGATCGGAAATCAAGATATTCCTGCAAAACATTTTGGCGAAAATCGGTTTGACTCCAAAAGAATACAACGAATTCATCGTTTATTGGTATCCGAAAATGAAAGACAATCCGTACAACATCATCCATTTTGCCGCGGAAGAATACACCGCGAAAGCAAAGCTTGCGATCACACCGCAACCCGATTCAATGTTGCGCGTGTTTATGGTCTCCAAACCCGCACCGGATTTTGTCGAGGTAAAACCGCAGGTATTCGCGCCGTTTGAGCGCAAAGGCTTTACCGTGGTTGAATGGGGAGGCAGTGAAATCAAGTAACTTCTAATTTTTAAAACCCGGGCTACCCGGGTTTTAAATTTGGAAAATTTTTGTTAAGGTATATAATTGTTCAATCGATAATCGATTATGGAATATTTCATCCAAATTTTCGGCTGCCAGATGAACCGTTCGGATAGTGAAAGGATCGCCACGCTTTTCGAATCGCTTGGAATGCGATCAACAGATAAAATGGAAAAAGCGGACGTCGCGGCAGTCGTTATGTGCTCGGTACGCCAAATGGCCGCCGATCGGGTTTTTGGATTGGAGCAAAAGTTCAAACAAATAAAAAAACTCTGCCCGGAATTCAAATCGATACTAACCGGATGCGTCGTGGAAAACGACAAAGAAAGGTTTGCTAAAATCTTTGATCATATTTTGGACATAAAAACTTTGAACCAATGGCCTAAATTGCTGGACACCCGGAAGAGTCAAACTCTTCCGTCCCCAGAAGAGTTTGACCCTTCCGGGAATTGTGATTATTTTTCCGTCTTGCCGAAGAATTCATCAAAATTTTCCGCGCTTGTTCCCATCTCTAAGGGCTGCGATAACTTTTGCACCTATTGTGTAGTCCCATACACTCGCGGGCCACTGGAATCCCGGGCCGCGAAAGACATCTTGAACGAAGTGAAAACCGCAGTCAATGCGGGTGCTAAGGAAATTTGGCTTTTGGGCCAGAACGTCAACAATTATCACGATAATGGCGTCGATTTCGCCGAACTTTTGCGTTTAGTCAATGATGTTCCCGGCGATTTTTGGATCCGTTTCACCTCGCCCCATCCCAAGGATTTTAACGACAACGCGGTCAAAACAATGGCCCAATGCCAAAAAGTTACCCCATATCTCAATTTGCCGATCCAAAGCGGCGACAGCGTCATCCTGAAGACAATGAGACGGCCTTATACGGTTGCGGCATATAAAACATTGGTAAAAAAAATCCGCCAAGCTTTTAAAAAATACCGCCACGGCTTGGAAAAAGAAGTCGCCATTTCCACTGACGTAATCGTCGGTTTTCCGGGCGAAACCAAAACCCAATTTTCAAACACCGCCAAAGCATTCAAAGAAATAAAATACGACATGGCTTATATTTCCCAGTATTCAAAACGGGCGGGAACGGTTGCCGGAAAAATGGACGACAATGTCGCGCCAAAAGAAAAAAAACTTCGCGAGGAAGCAATCAACGATATTGTGAAAATCACCGCTTTGAGTCATAATAAAAAATACACCGGGAAAACCGTTGTAGTTTTGGTTGATTCTATTAAAAATGGGATTTACGGCATGGGTAAAACCCGAAGTTACAAAACCGTAAAATTCCCCCTTGTCGGATCCAACCCAAAACCCGGCGATATCGTTAGCGTTAAGATAGAAAAAGTACAATCGTTTGGTTTGATCGGAAAACTCCAATGAGGAATAATAACAAAGGAAGGAATAAAAAGTTGATTGTGGTTGTCGGCCCCAACGCGTCGGGAAAATCGGAAATTGCCGTAAAGATCGCCAAAATGGTTGCCGGTGAAGTAATTTCGGCCGATTCGCGCCAGGTTTATGTCGGAATGGATGTCGGATCCGGGAAAATCACAAAAAAAGAAATGAAAGGCATACCTCATCATCTCTTGGATGTCGCGAAGCCGCGTTCGATCTTTACAGTTACCCGCTATCGAAAATTGGCATTATCGGCAATAGAAAAAATCCAAAAATCCGGAGGTATCCCAATTCTTTGCGGCGGAACCGGTTTTTACGTCCAATCCATTATTGACGGCATTATGATCCCCGAAGTGAAACCAAACTGGAAGCTGCGCCAGAAATTGGAAAAAATTCCCACCGACAAGCTTTTTTCAATGCTTAAAAAAATTGACCCGGTCCGCGCCAAAACAATTGAAGCCAAAAATCCGCGCCGGTTGATCCGCGCCATTGAAATCGTCAAGGCCACAAAAAAACCGGTTCCGGTTTTCAAAAAACAACCCCTAACATACGATATTCTTATTTTGGGTATCAAAAAAAGCGAAAACGATTTGAAAAAATTGATTTCCGCGCGCACCCAAAAAAGAATCAAAATGGGAATGATTGCCGAAACGGAAAAATTGCGTAAATCCGGATTATCGTGGAGCAAACTGGAAGGATTCGGATTGGAATACCGCACCGCCGCCGAATTTTTGCAAAAGAAAATTACCAAGGCGCAAATGATCGAAAATATAACCAGGGAAGATTGGCAGTACGCCAAACGCCAGATCATGTGGTTCAAGCGCGACAAACGCGTCCGCTGGATCAGAACCCAAAACCAAGCACTATCGCTCGCGAAAAAGTATTTAAAAAAATAGCAATTGGGTTAGCCACAAAAAAAACGCACCAATCGAATTTGGCGCGTCTTTTTATCATCATTCAACTCTCGACAGCCGATCAAGTAAAATTTGTTTCAACATATCCGGATTGGCCCGGCCTTTCGTGGCCGCCAATACTTGGCCCACCAAAAACTGGAACGCGTTGGATTTGCCCTTTTTGTAATCATCGACCGCTTTTTGGTTCTTCGCCAAAATATCATCAACCGCCAAAATAATCTGTTTTTCATCATGAATCTGGCTCAGCCCTTTTTTGCTGATAATTTCCGTTGGATCGCCGCCGTTTTGCGCCATTTCCGACAAAACCGCCTTGGCAATTTTTGATGAAATTTCTTTTTTATAGATCAGCTTGATGAATTCGGCGAAATTTTCCGGCGTAGCCGGAAAAGTGGTTTCACAAAATGCCCCTCCCTTAAGTATTCCCTGCACATCAGTGGTTAGATAATTGGCGCAAATGCTCGCCATCGAAATCGATTCGATCCGGGTATTGTCAACATCATGCTCTTCCACATTGACCCACTCTTCCAGTTCGCTCATGGCGCTTTCAAAATAATTGCTAAGTTCGCGATTCGCCACGAAAATTTCCGCGGTCGGCGCGTTCAATCCGTATTCAACGGCAAACCGGCTTCTTTTTTGCGCCGGCAATTCGCCGACAAGCTCCCGCAAACGCTTGATTTCATCAGCGCCGATAACCATCGGCGGGATATCGGGTTCCGGAAAATATCGGTAATCAAAAGCCTCTTCCTTTTCCCGCTGGCTGAATGTCGAATAGCGCGCATCATCCCAGCCGCGCGTTTCCTGCGCGATTTTTTCTCCTTTTTTCAACAATTCGGTCTGCCGGCCAATCTCATATGCAACCGAACCCTCAACCGCCTTTAGCGAATTCAAATTCTTGACCTCAACCTTTGTTCCTAGTTGTTTTTTTCCATTCGCGTCCAGCTGGCCAAGGCTGATATTGACTTCAACCCGCATTTTTCCTTTCTCCATATCCGCGTCCGATGCGCCCAAATACCGCAAAATCAATTGGAGCTCTTCGACGAATTCCCGCGCCTGGAACGAGTTTTCGATGTCCGGATCTGTGACCAGCTCCATCAGCGGCAAACCGCTCCGATTAAAATTAACCAGCGAGTAATCCTCGTCCTCGGGATGCATTAACTTGGCCGTATCTTCTTCCATGTGAACCCGCGTTACATTGATTTTTTTTGTCGATACGCCATCATTAATTTCCAAATATCCGCCCGAACACAACGGCTGGTCATATTGCGAAATTTGATATCCCTTGGGCAAATCAGGGTAAAAATAGTTTTTCCGGTCGAATTTCGAATTTTCCTGGATATCCGAATGCAAAGCCAGCCCGACCATGCGCACTTTCCGGATCGCTTCGGCGCTCGCCACCGGCAATGTACCGGGATGGCCCATGCAAACCGGGCAAACGTTTGAATTCGGAATTTCACTTTCCGGATTATTGGGGCAAGCGCAAAACATTTTCGATTCGGTTTTAAGCTCGCAATGTATTTCCAAGCCGATTATAGGAATATAATTCATAATTTAAAATGTAAAAATCAAAAATCAAAATGACAAATCAAAATGTCAAAGTGTCCGTATTGTGACATTTTAAATTTTACATTGTCATTTTCCATTTTGATTTTTCAATTTTACATTAAAACTCATTCGCCTTTCGCAATCGCCGGCCCATTAGATGTGCCAATTATGTCGGCGCCGGCGCGGATATAAGCCCTTGCTTCTTTAATATTCTTTATATTACCAGACGCTTTAATTAGCAAGCCGGGAGCGTTTTTTTTCATTATCGCCAAATGCCGCGCTTTTTCTTTCAATTCAGCTTCTTCGAGCGGGTCCTTGACGGTTGCGGTTTTGACGCAAATCGCGCCCGCCTGCTTGGCAAGCCGCGAAACAAACGCGATTTCGGTGTCAATTAGATATCCTGAACCGATAATCACTTTTGACGGCAAAATTTTGCAAAGCGCGGCCAAATCCTTATATAGATCCTCCCACCGCTCATGCTTTATGTCCGGCAAAGAAGCAACGATATCCAGCTCGTCGGCACCATTCGCCTTGGCAGTCAGGCTCACCTGCATTCTTTCTTCGCGGGAACTATCGCCGATCGGCGCGTCAACCAGGCATATCACTTTAGCGGGATCGTCTTTTAATTCCTGCTTGGCGAATTCCACCCAGCGCGGATTTACGCATATTCCGCGGAATCCAAACTTTCTAACCTCATCGCAAGTCTTTTTGATGCTGGCCATAGTTGCTTTAATGTCGATATTGGTTTGGTCGATGCGCAAAGCGATTGGAATTTTTTTTGAAATTATCGGCATATTATTTTGCAAAATTATCGATTAAATTTTTAATATCGCCAAAAACGTCATCCCGGCTACGGGCCGCGTCGATCGCGGCAATTCGCATATCTTTCTGGAAAATATCGATTGCTTTTCTATAATTTTCCGAAACCCTTTCCAAAACATTTTTCTTCTCAAATAATTCGATCGATTTCCCATTGTCGGCAATACGTTGAACGCATACCGATGCCGGGACATCCAAATATACGGTCAGATCGGGAATCAAAAAATTACGGTTCACTTGCGCCAACCAATCAAAATCACATTCAACCGCGCCATAAGCTATCGACGACATGAAATAACGGTCGGCAACCACTGCCATTCCCGCTTCCAGACGCGGCACGATTTCTTTTTCCAGATGCTGGTCGCGATCCGCGGCAAAAAGGAGCTGCAAACACTCCGGCGAACTTTGCCACTCGCCCAATAAACGGCTTCTCACAATGCCGCCCACCAAAAATTGGCTCGGTTCGCTTGTCAAATATGATCGTTGGGCAACGCCCGCCAAATAACCGTTCAAGAGCCCCGCCTGCGTTGATTTTCCCGCCCCGTCCAAACCCTCAAAAACAATAAATTTGCCGGGATATTTATTTTTTGTCATTTTCCGATATTCTTTAATACCGATTGGAATTTTGATTCCAAATCACTATGGATTTCTTTGTGGAATTTTTCATCGTATCCCGCGGTTAAATTCGCGATCATCCCGCAACATTTGTCCTCAAGGCAGAAGCCGGCGCAATGGCATTTGGGCGTGATATGCCTCCCCAACCAATCTAAACCCTTTTGCTGCAACAAATTTTTGATCGCGACGACCTCTTTGATGCTTAACCGCCGCAACTCCTCTTCCGCTGTTGAACAAATGCGCAATGGATAATATCCGGCGATCAAATTATAAAAATTATAATCCTGGACCGTGTTCAACCTTAAACCGCGCGGAACGACGAAAATCGCGTCGCGCGGCTTTATGCCCAAATCAATCAATTTGGCATACGCCCGCAACGAGTCGGATACTCTTTCCAAATATTCATATAAAAATTCATTATCGCCGCGTACAGCCGGAGGCACCGAAAACACCGCGTCAATCTTGTCAACCATCACATGCGTCAATTCCCGGGCAGTAATATTTTCCTTCAAAGAGCGCATTACATCAATAGCAAGCTGGATGCAATAATAAACCGAATCGACAACCATGGGAACAGTGCGATGCCGTTTTTTATCTCCCCATACCCGCCACGCAATCGATGAATATATTTTAACATTCGCCGAAAGCGCGTAATCGCGGGCGATCTGCTGGCGCTCTTGCAGCAACTCCATCCATTTGTCTTTCAAATTGGCTTTATCCGCTGTTGCTTTTTTGATATTGTTCTCCAGCATTTCAAGCCGTTTTTTCAACTCCTTAGTCACCGCGAAATCGCTGGAGACAATTTTAAAGTTGTCACCTCCGCGATTTTCCAGTGAAATATCCCGCGCGAAATTTGAAACCTCGGGGTCTTTGAAAATATTCGGATAAGGGTAGTTATTTCGCGGCGCCACCAGACGCGTAGCATACAACAGATCGACTCCATACCTCGCCAACTCGCGCTCCACTGCCGCGATCAAAAACCCGATGTCCTCGGGCATCCAGTCAGATTCGGCTTCATATTCGCGCTTTAATGTCACCAATGACTCAATCGGAAATTGGATGATACCGGTGCCATAGATGCCATATTGCAATATTTTGCTGGCCTCGTCCTTGTTGACGCCGCATCCTAGAAGATGATTAAAAACATCGATATTCCTCTCTGAAGCCGCGCGGTAAACCGCTTCCGCTTCCTTGTTTTTTTCCATCGCTGCCGGATAAACGATATCCTCGGCAACGGTATCAGTGCGGCGCCCCGAGGCCATGATCGCAGATGCGAAAACAATCCCGGTCAGCCCCGAATCAATAAATTTGCTGGCTTCGTAAGAAAATGAAAGCACCGGCGTGGTCGCCATCGACGCGTGGCCCTTCAATGATGATTTTCTCAAGACCGCCGCGATCTTTTTGTCCACATCCTTGCCGCTAGCCTGCGCTTCCTTCAAAATCGTTTCGATCGATTTGCCGCTGTAAGTCAAAAGACCCGAAAGAGCCACGATCTGCTGCGGCGTCATAATCCCGGTTTCGTCCTCGGCAACCGGAGTGATCCCCAGAAATTTAACTTTAATATCTTTAGTTGAAATCACAAATCATAAATTTCTAATTTCTAATTTTTAATTTCTAATTAATTTCCAATGAATTAATTTCTAAACTATTGCCATTACGGCATCTCGTTTGTAAATTGAATCATTGAAAATTTTTTGAAAATTGAAAATTGAAAATTGAAAATTTGTTTATTTTGGTTCTTCCGTAATCTTACTGGCCGTGGCATCAGACTGGCCCGCGTATTTGTGGTCTTTTTGCTTGGTATAGGGAACTCCCGACGGGCTGGACAAAGTTTCAAATGTCATCGCGCAAATCCTCATTCCCGCGTACAAAATGATCGGGCGGACGCCCAAATTGCCGAATTCCATCACCGCTTTACCGGTCCAGCCCGGATCAAACCGCGCGGCCGTGCTATGGACAACCAAACCCAAACGGCCCAAAGACGAACGGCCGTCAAGACGCCCCATGATATCCGGGGTCAAAGTTATCGTTTCCTTGGTTACCGCGATCACGAATTCCCGCGGCTGGATGATGAACGGCGCGCCATCGCCCACCACCACCTCTTCCATCAGATCACCGTTATAGTTATTCTTAACATCCACGAACGAATAATTGGTGGGTCGAAACATCTTGAAATTGTTCCCCAAACACAAATCCAAAGAACACGGCCCCAATTGGCTCGCGAAATCAGGCGCCGGATCGATCCTGATTTTGCCTTCGGCCATAAACCGCCGGATGTCAGTATCAGATAGAATCATAAATTTTTTTTGTATTAACTTGAATTTTGTCTCCCGCATTTGAGGTCGTTCCTCGGCGTAATCGCCGAGGTGCGACCTCGGCAAATTGCATTTTGATTGTTATTCGCATTTTTAAAATCCCCAATCATCAATTATATCCTTTTTAATTATTACCGCCAACCTTGACAAAACCCCGAATTCATTGATTGCCTTTTAACCAAAAAACCTCGCTCCGCCGATTGGCGAACACGAGGCTTTTAGTTTGGCTAAGTTCTTAACGACCCGCCGCCAGCAATTGTTTTTGCAATTCAATTATCAATTGCCCAATAAGCTGGATAAGCAACAATTTAATCTCGGCAATCTTTTCCAATTTCTCGACGCGCGTCATTTGATCGATCGGTTTTTGAACCCCATCGCTGGCTGTCGTTGACGCGCCCTTAACTTGCGGCGCGATTTTATTAGCGGTTACTGAAGTGCCGCCGCCACCGCCACCACCGCTTGCCACAGGGACGATAATGGGCGTGGCAATGATATTTACGACATAAGTCGCGGTTTTTCCTCCGACCGTAATGGTAAGAATTTGGCCAATTGCCGGAGCCGCGCTGTCAAAGCCGGTAATATTTGCAGTTGTAATTGCTTCCACTTTGGTGCTGGCATCGCTGTA
>JBAYLX010000017.1:0-15569 GCA_041663885.1 Minisyncoccota bacterium
TCCCGGTTATATCCGGGATTATCCGGCAGGGATCCGGGAGAATGGCGCCCAATATAACCATGCGGCTCTTTGGGCAGTGCAATCATATTCCAATATCGGGAAGATTGATGAGGCCGAAATTTTGCTCAAGCTCATCAATCCGATTGAGCGCTCGCGCACGGAGGAAAAAGCCCTTGATTATGGGATTGAACCGTATGCCGTCGCTTCCGATATCTATGGAGGAAAGCACGCGGGGCGGGGCGGGTGGTCGTGGTATTCCGGATCGGCGGGTTTGATGTACACGACGATCCTTGAACATATATTGGGAGTGCAAAGAAACGGCGCAACGCTATCTGTTTTGCCGCGCATACCCAAGAGCATGAAGGAAGCGAAAATAACCTTGCCATGCGGCAAAACCAGTTATCTCATTGTTATAAATAATCCCAACGGAGCTTACTCGAAGGTGGCCGCGGCGCTTCGCGACAATATCGAATGCGATCCGTCGCGGATACCTTTTGTCGATGATGGGACCGACCATCAGATTGAAATTACGCTGGGGTAAATAAATCAATTGAAAAACGGATATAAAAGAGGTAGATTTAATTCAATGAATTGGTGGTACTGATTTAAATCAGTATTTAAATAAGGACTAAAACCATGAACCGCAAAAGCGAAGACAAAAGCATTCGTAAACTTGCCAAAAGCGGCAAAACCTCGTTGGCCGTAACCATTCCGCGCGATTTTATCGTGGAATTGGGCTGGAAAGAAAAACAAAAGGTGGTGGTCAAAAAACAAGGCAAAAATCTAATAATTTCCGATTGGGTGGAAAAGTAATGGTTGTCTGCAGGGGTCGGACCCCTGTATTTTTGATATCGCAAGAGAGAAAATTATTTCGCAGACACGATTTTCATCGTTATAAAAAGAGTATAAGGATAAAGGTCGGAAATTTATTAAAATAAGCGTTAAATAAAAATATGGAAACATCAAAATTTACAAACGAAGAAATTCAAAAAATAAAAAAAGCACTTCAATATATATTCGCGCCATTGAATAAAAATATCATATCAATTATACCATCAGCCGTAACAGCAAGCGGTGACGGAATAAAATTTAAGAATAACGATCTTATTATAACGATAGAAGGCGATGAACGACCAATGCCTGTTATTTGCAACAGAGATACATTGGTTTTGAATATTTGGAATATCGCAGATCAGCTTTGCGACGCATGGAAAATTGGTAAAGGAAATCCAATACATGATTTGCTTTGGGACGGAGATACTTCGCGTCACGACAAAATCGAAGAATTTTTAAAAACAATCAAATAAATTTCGGTATGTTGATGAGATCAGACCTCGGCAACTCGAAAAATAAAAATATGGGCGAAAAAGAAAAACAAATAGCAAGTGATTCTTTAGATGTGATAATTTCATCTATACCTGGATTGGACATTGCCTGGGGATTAAGCAAGGCGTTATTTGGGGCTGGGTTAAAATTGCGGCAACAAAGAGCTTTGGAATGGGTTGGAATGGTTAGGGGCAATCTTGGTATTTTTACAAAACTGCTTTTAGAGCAGGAGGAATTTCAAGACGGCTTTGTGTATGCCTTAGAAAGGTATTTGATGGAACGAAACGATAAAAAAAGAAAATACCTCCGAAACATATTTTTGAATTTTGCCAGAAGCGAAGATAAAAGTGATTTTGAGCTGGAAAAGTACAACAATGTTTTAGAAAATCTTGTTGAGGATGATATTGAAGTGCTAAAGTATGTTGATGTAAAAACTCCAAATAGTTATCAAATTTTTGATGACCAAAAAGGATTAGAAAATATTTCTAATTTAATTCATGCGGGGATACTTATCAACGATCCGGCGGCTCGTTATAATTCCAGTGATTCTCCTTTTGTTTATACGTCCAATTTTGGAAGACAATTTATCAAATATCTTGGATCGTGGATTACCTAACGAAAAATGGGGAAGGAATTGGATCGCGAATATAAAATTAACTGAGGGTAAAATTTATTTTAGGTGTTGCAAACAAGGAAGAAAAATATTTTTTCTACTGAAAAATTGCATCGCATAAAAAGCAGAATTTTATTAAAAAATCAAGAAATTTTTATGGAATTACCAATGTCTAAAGAAAGTTTTAGAATAGGGAATATGGGTGAAGCATATTTGGAATTTATTATGTCCAAGTATTGTTTTATGCACAAAATTGTTGGATATAAAGATATGGGGATTGATTATCTGTGCGAATGGCTTAACGGAAATGCTCCTTCCCGCATTCTATTTGGGATTCAAGTTAAAACAACGGAGCGCGATGATTACAAAATCGATCCCAAAGGGGGAAGCAGTGAGCTTAGTGGATTGGAAATATTTTCAATAAAGCCATTACCATTTAAAAAAATAGAATTGAAAACTGTTGAATATTGGAAAGGATTTAATATCCCGTTGTATTTATTTGTAGTAAAAAAAGACGATGATGAATTTAATTGTTATTATTCAAGATTAACACCCATACTACATAAAAATAAAAGCGTAGATGAATTATGGGAAAAGATAAAAAACGCCGATTTTTATAAAGCTAGTGAGAAAAGTAATTTTAAACTAATAACTAAAAGGAACGGAAGGGATGGCGGTTTTGCGCGGGATTTATTTATAGATTCGGTAAGGTGTGCCTATCAAAATGGAAGTACATATTATAAAGATGCAAAAGAATTTGGACTAAATAAATGGCCCGAAAACGATGCGGTTTACATTGATCTTCTTACCGAAAAAGAAACTGAATATAAAGATAAATTAAAAAAAGGATTGTCGCTTTTGGAAAGAGAAGGGCTGATTACTGTCAACCATAATTTTGATAGTATTTTAGATGAATTATTAAAAAAAGAATTAGAAAAATTTAGCCATACCAAAAATAATGAAGAGGTAAATTAAACAAGTGTCTTTTTATTTTGAACAAAATAGTATGGAAAAGAGCGAGCAAAACAATCAAATTACCTCAAAGCAGAGGGTTAGGGACCATGGGGAGGTGTTCACCCAGGAGAGGGAGGTGAACGCGATGCTTGATTTGGTTCGCGGAGAAACGGAAAGGATTGAGTCGCGGTTTTTGGAACCGGCTTGCGGAACGGGAAATTTTTTGGCACCGGTGCTGGAAAGAAAGCTTGCCATTGTCAAAAAAAGGTATGGGTCAAGCCGGAGCGATTTTGAACGAATGGCGCTGGCGGCGGCGAGCAGTATTTACGGGGTTGAAATTTTATCGGATAATGTGGCAATATGCATTGACCGCCTCTATAATATATTGAATAATGACTACGCGAAGCTTTTTGGCAATGCGTGCAAGAATGAGTTTGGGGCAAGCGTCCGTTTCGAAGACGCCAGCTTGGCCTACGCGGGCATCAACAAGCACGAAGGCGAAGACATCGGCCTTTTTGACACTGTCATCACCCCCAAAGACTACGGCCAATCATTTGAAAACAATCCGGTCGGATAAAAAATATATCTATATTCTGGCATGTTCGTGTTTGGAATTTTATCAAGAAGAACAAAAAATATATAGAAAATTAAATCGCGCAAATAAAATTATGGATTATCAAAAATTTGAGAAATGGTGCAATTTCAATAAAGATAAAATCGATAGATATGTATTCAATAAAGATGTGTCTGACACTGGCGTGAGCTTAACGCTTCTTTTTGGACTTATTTTATTCTACGGATTGTATAAATTTTTTGGATATGGCGGTTTATTTACAATTATAGGAATTGTCTATATTTTTATAGTTTTCTTTATTATTGTGACAAAATTTGATTTACCATTAAAAACGAATGAAATTTTTGCTTGTTTACTGTTTAAAATTTCCAATGAAATTGAGTTAATGCAATCAAATAAAAATATTAAAGAACTGCATCAAGATCTAAAAAATTTAAAAAATATATCAATTTACCCCATTAAAACGAGGGTTCCTTCGATGTGTTTATTCAAAAAAGAAAATAGCTTGCAGTTAAAATTTTTCAAATTATTTTATGAGCTTCCCGAACGGATATATTCATCAATATCGGATGCCAATTTTGATAAAACAGAAATGATAGAAAATCTTAGAAAATTGGCATATTCTATTTATTGTGATGCGGATAATAAAGAAGAAACATTAAATCAAGTGCTTATTGATAATCCAAGTTCTAAAGATTTAGGATTTAATTTTTTAAAGCAAATATCAAAATTTAAAAACAATAATTTATTTAGGGCAATATTTTGGACTGTTATCTTGGGAATAATTTTTTATTTTCCATATCGTTGTCTCGGAATAGATAAGAATACATTATTTGGAGGTTTTGTTGTAATGCTATCACCAATTATCTTTTCAATATTTAAAAAATAACAAAAATCATTTTTAAAATGAAAACTATGTCAAAAATAGGCAAATGTAAAAATTGTTTGCAGGAAAATATATTAACGAGAGGCTATTGTTATGATTACTACGCAATGATTTTTGAAATTGAAAAAGCCAAACAAGGAGCTTTCCCCCAAGAAGTGCGGGGGTTATACTCTGTCTATGGCCATAATTGCGAAAAAATAAAAGAAGAATATCTCCGACAATTAGAACACAGGTTAACAATCATCCAAGATGCGAATATCCCGAGAAATGATATTAAAGCTATTGATCTTGAATATCGGATTAACGAAGCATTTTTATTATTTAGTAATGGGAAAAAATCGGGAGTTGTTAATATTGAAATTAATGATTACTTGCAAGACGAAAAATCAAAAGGATTTGTTTGTAAATTATTCAGCCGTATGATTTTGTTGAAACGATTTAAAATTGATTCTATGAGCCTACGATATGTGGCGAAAGGCTAATTTTGCGCTAAGGTGGAAGAATGGCGTCAACTCTGATTTTTAAAAACCTCGGAGGGATTGATTTGTTTGAGATCGAGAAAATTTGGCGGTTTCATTGAAGACGGGAAGCGAGCTGGGGGTTTGTTTATTACCCAAAACGGAAAAGAGGGGGAAGGGATTTTGGGGCTGTTACTGCTTGGGATTTGGGAAAAATCAAATAAAATTATGGATTTAGTCAGTATTTAAATACGGATTTAAATACGGACTTGAATTGTCGGATGAAATTATGGGTTTTGTGATAAAATAAAATAGGGAGCGCATGTTTTGATTATTTTTTTTGCATATGGAACTTAACGACAGCGAAATTCAAATTCAGAATGAAGCGGTTGAATACATAAAATCGAAAAAAGGCGAGCTTATTGATAGGTTTATCATCCAAAAAAATCCCTTGCGCCGATCGCTTTTCGCGTTTTTTATGGCCGGATCGCCCGGTGCCGGAAAAACCGAATTTACCAAGCGATATTTTCCGGTTTTTTTCAGCAAAAAAAATGAAGCGTTGGTAAAAGCGTTTGAGAAGGCGGGGATTGATGTTATGGTTGCGGATAAAATCACAATCAGAATTGATGTTGACGAAATCAGGGATTTTTTACCCCAATATCGCAAAACCAACACAAAAAACGGCCAAAAGGGGAACGCCCATATCATTCAAAAAGCGGCGAACAAGGGATTGGATTATTTGCGAGATTATTGTTTGGGAAATGATATTTCATTTATTCACGATGGAACTTTTGGTAATTATGGTACAATGGAAACAATCATCGAGAAAACGATCTTAAAAAACAGAATAGTTTGCGTGTATTACATATACCTTGATCCGTTAATTGCTTGGGATTTTACAAAAGCAAGGGAAGCTTTGGAGGGTCGTAATATCAAAAAGGAAAAATTTATTGAACAATTTTTCAATGCGCAAGAAAATGTTTGCAAAATAAAGAAAAATTTCGGCGAAAAAGTGTTCGTGCATTTCATTTTGAAGGATAATAAAAACGAAATGGCCAAGATTGAATTCAACCAGTCGGATATTGCAAAATGTTTGGAAAACTACTACACTAAGGGGACAATAAAAAGGTATTCACCTGAAGATTTGTCGAATCTTCTTCGCTAATCAATTATTAAACAATATGTTATCTTTATTCGTAAATTTTTTAAAAAAGCGAAGCGATAAAGAGGCCAGAGAGATTATTTTAAAAGAGTTTCTCAATCCAAAAAATCAGAAAAAAGCCATTAAAGAGGCGGCGAAGAAGTCGGCACAAGATCAAAATGCTATTTTGGTAAAGTATCGCCAACTAATGAAACAGTCGTAATTCGCAAAGAAACCCGTCCAAAAACGGGTTTTTTGGAATGAAAAAATGGCGGTACATAAAAAGGGTTAGACCTTTTTTGAAAAGGGAAAATTGGCGGGATTATTAAAGACGGGAAAAGATTGGGTGTCCTGTTTGTTACGCAAAACGGAAAAGGGGGGAAGGGATTTTGGGGTTGATGATTTGGGGAAAATAAAATTATGGATTTAGTCAGTATTTAAATACGGATTTAAATACGGACTTGAATATGATTTTCAAATTTTGCAATAATTTTAATTATGAAAAATAGCGAATCAAAAAATCCGATAATTATCTACGAAGGCGAAAACGGCCAGCCAAAAATTGAGGTGACAATGGAGGGCGAAACCGTGTGGCTCACCCAAGCCCAATTGGCCGATTTGTTTGGCACATCCTGACCCAATATAACCATGCACATCAAAAATATTTTTGATGAGCGGGAATTAAGCGAGATTTCAGTATGTAAGGATTTCTTACATACTGCCGCGGACGGCAAAAAATACAACACAAAATATTATAATCTTGATTTGATAATATCTCTTGGCTATCAGGTTAAATCAAAAATCGCGACGCATTTCCGCCAGTGGGCAACAGCGCGGCTCAAAGAATATATTATCAAAGGTTTTGCCATAGACGATGAAAGATTGAAAAATGCCGGTGGCGGAATTTATTGGAAGGAACTTTTGGATCGCATTCGCGATATTCGCAGCAGTGAAAAGGTTTTATATCGCCAAGTATTGGATTTGTATGCCACCAGCATTGATTATAATCCCAAAAGCGGCGAATCAAAAAAGTTTTTTGCGATTGTCCAAAACAAACTGCATTACGCGGCAAATGGCAAAACCGCGGCGGAGTTAATTACCGAAAGAGCCGATGCCGACAGGCCTTTTATGGGACTTATGTCTTTCTCAAAAGACGGCGTGCGCAAGGCCGATGTGATTGTCGCCAAAAAATATTTGACCGAAACTGAAATCAAGCGGTTGAACAATGTGGTTTCCGCGTATTTTGATATTGCCGAACTTAATGCCCTTGGCCAAAAGCCAACTACGATGGGGGACTACATCAATCAACTGGATAAACTGATTGCGTCAATGGATCGCGCCGTTTTGGGGGACGCGGGCGAAATAAGCCACATTGAAGCCCAAGCCAAAGCGTTGGCCGAGTATAAAAATTATCAAACAAAAACTCTTTCGGCGGTAGAGAAATCCTATGTGAAAAGCATCAATGCGATAGAGAAAAATGTTGCCAAAAAAATAGCGATAAATGGTGTCGAGAAATGACGACAACTCCGTTTTTTAAAAAATATCCGCGGGATGTGTTTGCGGTCAAGGAAAGATTTGGCGGGTTTACCAAAGACGGGAGGCGACTGGGGATCTGTTTGTTGCGCAAAATGGGAAAGATGGGGAAGGGATTTTGGATTTAATTACCGCTTGGGATTTGCCGGATAGTATGTTGCAATTAATGAAAAATTAATCGACGGCGCAGTATGATTGCTGTACAATCGACCATTAATTGTAAATAAATAAATATGAAAAAAGGATATGTTAATAATATTGAAGCGCTTGCTTTGGCGAACACGAATTTCCGCGAGGTTGTCTATACGGGGGCGCACAGCCAGCTGGTTTTGATGAGCCTAAAACCCTCCGAGGAGATCGGCATGGAAGTCCATTTAGATAACGACCAGTTTTTCCGGATCGAAAAAGGCCGGGCCAAAATCGTTATTGATGGCAACGAATACGAAGCGGCGGACGGTTTTGCCGTGGTTGTGCCCGCGGGCGCGAACCATAACGTTATCAACGCTTCCGACAGCGAGGATCTGAAACTTTATACCATCTATTCGCCGGCGCACCATAAAGACGGCATCGTCCGAGCCACCAAAGAAGAAGCGGCTGCCAATGAAGCGGAATTTGATGGCAAAACAACCGAGTAGCCCATTCATAAAACAAACAAAAAACGGCTCCTTGGAGCCGTTTTTTGTAGTTTGGAGGGCTATTTGGCGCAGCAATCCTTGCAGCAATTTTTAAAGCATTTTTGCGCCTCTTCCGGGTTTATTCCAATTTTTTCCAAGCATTCCCTGACAGTCATATCCAATTTGATCTCGGACATATCGCATTTGCAATCGCAATTGTTTTTTGTTTCCATGATATTTGATATGGTTAATATTTCTCCGACCTTTATCGCAATATATTGCCGTCAATAGTTAATCGAAATTTTTCGATATATTAAGCCAAAAAAATTTACTTTCGAAAGAATTTTTCCAGCGAGCAACAGCATTCGGCGGCCCGATCGCAGCAAACGCTGTAATAGGAATTGGTGCCCTCGGCCCGCATCTTTACCGCTCCGGATTTTTTGAGCAGCGCCAAATGGTGGGAAACGGTGGCCTGGGCAAGGCCGAGTTTTTTAACAAGGTCATTGACGTTCAATTCGCCGCTCTTGCGCAACTCCTCGAGTATCTGCTGCCGGACGGGATGGCCGATCGCTTTGAAAAATGACTTGAAGCAAAATCCGCTCATAGCTTTAGTATATTGATATTTTTCGATGAATGTATTATATCAATATCATATCCATAATAAAGCCTGTGTCAAGTCTTTGGCGCAGTCCGGAGCGTTTTTACATAAATCAATAATTCGGTTATAATGGCGGCAGGTTATTCCACTCTGCTTTTAATCTATGTTTAAAAAAATTTTATTTTCAGCTTTGTTGTTCTTCGCGATGTTTTTAGCGGCGGATAAAATTTTGGCCGCGGACAAGGCGACGGTCTATTTTTTTTGGGGCGACGGTTGCCCGCATTGCGCCAAGGAGGAAGTTTTTTTGAAAGAGTTGAAAGGCAAATATCCGCAAATCGAGATTCGCGATTATGAAGTTTGGAAAAACGCGGACAATCAAAAGCTTTTATCCGAGGTGGGGAAAAAGCTGAATATCCAGATTTCCGGAGTGCCGTTCACGGTTGTCGGCGAAAAATATTTCACCGGTTGGTTTGACCAAAAAACCACGGGCCAGGCGATCGAGGAAGCGGTGAATTATGCCCTCAATAATGATTGCCGCGATCTTGCCGCGGAGGTTATGTCACCGGACGGCCAAACGCAAAGCAGTGAAAATTGCGCCCAGGAAAGCGTAAAAAATGATATTCCCGAAAAAATCAACGTGCCTTTGCTGGGGGAGATCGAAATCGGAAAATTCTCGTTGCCGGTTTTGACAATTGTCTTGGGAGGATTGGACGGGTTCAATCCGTGCGCGATGTGGACGTTGCTGTTTTTGATCAGCCTGCTTTTGGGAATGGAAAATCGGCGCCGAATGTGGATTTTGGGAGGTGCGTTCATCGTTGCTTCATCGGCGGTTTATTTTTCTTTTATGGTTGCCTGGCTCAATTTGATTTTGTTTATTGGACTCGTGTTTTGGGTGCGGCTGGCGGTGGCCGGGGTTTCTCTTGCGGCTGGCGGTTACAATTTGAAAAAATATTTTTCCAAACAGCCGGCGGTTTGCAAAACCGGCACCGATCCCAAGCATCAGGAAATTTTTAAAAAACTGAAGGCGGCCGCAATGCAACGCAATTTTTATCTGGCGCTGGGCGGGATAATTTTGCTGGCATTCACGGTGAATCTGGTGGAATTGATTTGCTCGGCGGGATTTCCGGTGATTTTCATGCAAATCTTGGCGATGAGCGGTTTGAGCTGGTGGCAGCATTATCTTTATATCCTGCTTTATATTTTCGTTTTCATGGCGGATGATATGATCGTCTTTTTTGTTGCGATGGTCACGCTGAAGATGGCGGGGGTTACCACGAAGTACCAGCGATTTTCCTATCTTGCCGGCGGAGTTTTGATGGTGGCGATCGGCTTGCTGCTGGTTTTCAAACCCGAATGGTTGATGCTCGGCTGATCCTGATAAATCCGGTTCGTCTGGAACTCAAGAAGCCGCCTAGAGAGCGGCTTTTGGCGTTTACGTTGTATGGAAACCATCAAAAGAAAATAGTATACTTGGGAAATGGTTAATAAAAGAATTTTGGGGGGATACATGGGCTTGAGATTTTTCTCGGCGTTATTTTTCTCGGCGGTCGTAACTGTTAATTTGGTTTATCAAGCCACGGTGGTCGGTTTGAATCCGTTGCAGCTTGTTTTGGCGGGAACTCTTTTGGAATTGATTTCTTTTGTTTTCGAGATACCGACCGGAATTGTAGCGGATTTGTACAGCCGGAAACTGTCCGTGATAATCGGCGTTATTCTGGTCGGCGTCGGATTTATGATCGAAGGTTTGAATCCGACTTTCGCGGCTGTGTTGATCGCCCAGATCGTATGGGGCATCGGTTATACTTTTATCAGCGGCGCGCGCGAGGCCTGGATCGCCGATGAGGTCGGGGAAAAACACGCGGGTCAGGCGTTTATGAAGGGACAGTTTGCCGCGCAGGCGGGAACGTTCGCCGGGATCGCAGTGAGCATGGTTTTGGCGAATATCGATATCAGGATCCCGATTGTCATTGGCGGGCTATTTTACGGTTTGCAGGCGGTATTCATCGGGTTATTCATGCCGGAAAATAATTTCGCTCCGACTCCGGCGCGAAAACGGGAAACTTTCCGGTCGATGAAAAATATTTTTGCGAAAGGGATTGCATCGGTGCGAAACAATAATGTATTGCTGGCCATTATCGTAACCGGCGCGATTTTTGGTATGTTTAGCGAAGGATTTGACCGGTTGTGGACTCCGTATATACTCCAAGATTTTTCATTTCCCGCGATTGGCAATTTAAAACCGGTGGTTTGGTTTGGAATTGTCAGTATGGTCGCCGCCGCTTTAGCGGCGATCATTACCGCGGCTTTCAACCGGAGAACGAACGCGGCTAATCATCGTTCAACCGTTAAAGCATTATTTATCGCGAACATATTATTAGTTGTTTCCGTCATCGGATTCGGCGTTGCCAGTGGTTTCGCCGCCGCGGTAACGATGTATTGGCTGGCCGCGGCGTTCCGGGAAATCAGGGAGCCGCTTTATAACTCTTGGGCAAATCAAAATACAACTTCAAATCTGCGGGCGACAATATTTTCCATGTGCAGCCAGGCGAACGCGCTTGGCCAGGTAATCGGCGGTCCGATTCTTGGCGTCATTGCGGTTGCCTTTGCCATAAAGACGAGCATTGTTGCCGCCGGATTGGTCCTTGTGCCCACGCTTTTCTTTTATGCTTATTCAATAAAAAATCATAAGATTAAAGATTATTATGGAAAGCGGATGGCAAGGTAGGGAAAGAATTTAAATAGTCTGTTATAATGGATTTATAATCCAAATAAATTATGATCAAAAATCAAAATGGGAATGTTCTTATCATCGCGCTCTTGGTGGCCGCGGTTGTTTTAACCGGCGGTTATGTCGTGTATAGAGCATATGAGTCGCAAAATGGCCAAGCGCTGGTTTCCGATAATAAAAACCAAAATCCAACAGTCGAGCCAGCGAACGCGGTTGAAAACATACCTGCGGAAAATAAAACTTCTCCAACTGCCAGTTTAACTGATTTTGTGAAATACAAGGCGGAAAAAACCGCTTTCAATCCCAAGCTGCCTGACTATAAATTAACGCTATCGGATTTAACCAATTTGGGCGCGTTTGAAAAAGGCACGGCATTCACTTCGGCGCAAAAAAACGAGCTCTTGAAAAATAATTTTTTCATCGCGGCCAATACGGATAAATTTTATTCCGATGATGCCAACGGTTTTGCCAATCCCGTGACGCGCGTTGATGACTGGGTCGATCTTTACGGACGGATCGGCGGCGAATATTCCGCCAGCAGCCGCAATCCGGAAAATTCGGTTTTCATCACTTCGGATTTTTTGTTGCACGCATACCACCGGCTGATCGAGAAAGAATTTGAAGCGGTCGAACAGGCGAGTTTCTATCCCGATCTCAAAACGATCAGTGATTCATTGTTGAAACTGTCGGCGGAGTCTTATAGCAAAACAACTGACGCAAAGCAAAAGGAAAGCTTTGACCGTTTGTCGGCTTATTTTTTGGTTTCCGCAGCGGTTCTCGATAATGCGGCAGATGACCACGCAAAATACAAAACGAATAATTTTGTTCCCGATAGCCAAACTGATACCAAGGAAAAAGTTTTGATCGGGTTGGACGGCCTGGCTATCGCCAATGGCGTTTCCAAATACGCAAAAGACACGGCCAAACAGGAAATCAATTTGATCTTTGCAGCAAGCGGGATTGCCAGCTCGCCGTTATTCGGCAAATACCAGTCCGAAGCGGGTTTGAACCTGCCTGAAGATTACACGCAATACAATCCGCGCAGCCATTACGCGAAAAACGCCATTTTGAGAAATTATTTCCGCGCGATGATGTGGTATGGCCGGACCAACTTCCTGTTAAGTAGTCCGGAGCTGACCCAGGACGCAGCCAATATCAGTTTGCTGATTTCAACGGACAATTTAAAAAAGTGGGAATCCATCTATTTGCCCACGGCCTTCTTTGTCGGCCAGAGCGACGACTTGAGCCTTTATGACTATCGGCAGGCGGTCGATAAAACCGGCTTTGGCAAAGACGGCCAAAATCAGATCGATAAATTGCAGCAGGAATTGAAAACATATAAAAATCCGCAGATAATGTCTTCGGCGGCCATCGGGAACAAGGTTTTCGGTCTGTCGAAAGAAGAGTTGCAAAACAAAACCAAGGGATTCCGTTTCATGGGGCAAAGGTTCACGCCGGATGCGTTTATTTTTTCATCTTTGACGCAGGGCGATGAATTGCCTGATCAAAAAACCGGCCAAAGCTTGCCCAGCATGCCCACGGCTTTGATGGTCTCAACTTTGATGGGCAGCAAAACTTCCCAAACGTTGTTGGACGGCTGGATAAAGACCAACTCGCCGCAATCGGATAAAATCATCGCGGATAAAATTGCCAAACTTGAAGATTATTTCGGCAAAATCAGCCTTGGCCAATGGACCCAGAATATTTACTGGTCGTGGCTTTATACTTTAAAATCAGTTTTGGTCGATAATCTAGATAAAACCGGATATCCGATGTTCATCAAAAATGATTCCTGGAATAAAAAAAATCTGCAATGTTTCCTCGGGTCGTGGACCGAATTGAAACATGATACTTTGCTTTACGCCAAGCAAAGCTACGCGGAAATGGGGGGAGGCGGATATGACGAGGAGATAAAACCAATTGTGAAAGGCTATGTCGAGCCCAATATCGAATTTTTTGACCGTCTGATTGCGCTGGTAGGTTTGAGCCGGGACGGATTGAAACAATACGATCTTTTGCCGGGAACTTTCGAGCAGCGCAACGAGACTTTACTGGAATCGTTGCGGTTTTACCGCAAAATCGCCGTGGCCCAATTGCAAAATGAAAAGATCAGCGACGATGATTTTGAAAAATTGCGCTTGAGCGCCAAATCGTTGGGCTCTATCCTGGGCCCCGTGGGCGGTGAAGAGCTGATGGAAAAAGACGCCCGCGCGGCGCTGATCGCCGATGTTCACACCGATGTGGCCAAGGGGCAGATTCTTTATGAAGCCAACGGCATCCCGAATTACATTTTTGTGGCGGTAAAAGACGCGAATGGCGCGCGTCTGGCAAAGGGGCTGGTTTATTCCTATTATGAATTTGCCAAGCCTCTCGGCAAAAGGTTGACCGACGCGGACTGGCAGCAATGGAACTATTCGGAGAAGCAAAAAATTCCCGCCATGGCGGATTGGAACAAGTCATTAATCAAGTAAACCAATCTTGGATACATCAAAAAGAAATTTTTTGATCGCAATGGCGCCGGTTATTATTTTTATAATGGCCGGCAGTTTTCTATTTGTCAGTATCTATGGAAAAATATATCCAAAAGATCCGGTGATCGAAAAAAAATCCGCCGCGCAGACTTTTTTAAAGGGATATTCCATGAACCAAGAAAGCTATGCGGAAATTTTTTCGGCGTTGCAAAAAACCACTTCGGGAATGGAAATAAGCGCCGGCATCGTGCCGCACCATTTTTTAGCCAAAGGATTGATCGCCGGATTCTATAACGGGATCGGCAATAAAAACATTTCCACGGTTTTTTTGGTTTCTCCGGACCATTACGGCAATTTTTATAAGTCCGGAGAAATCGCTTATACAAGCGGTTTGGCTTGGCAAACACCATTCGGTAATTTATACGCGGACGAAGCAATCATAGATTCCATTGTTAATGACGGCGGCGTATCAACCAATGATGCGGTTGTCGGTTTGGAACATGGAATTTCGGTTGAAACGCCGTTTATACGATTTTTTTTCGGGCAAGCTAGAATAGTGACGCTTGTTTTGAAGAACACGGCTGGTTACGATGATTTTTTCAAGCTTGGGCAAAAGATAAAAAAAATCGCCGGCCGATCGATCATGGTGGTCAGCAGTGATTTCTCGCATGGATTATCCGAATCAGAGGCAAAAAATGAAGATGAGGAAAGTATCAGGAATCTAAACGGTTTGAGCGTTGCCGGACTTGATTCCATCCATAATGATTGCCGGCCATGCTTAGCGGTTTTGGCGGGGTTTTTGGGGGATGGAAGGAATAGTTTTTTGCTCGCCGACAATAAAGATTCCCGGGATTTTTCCGGAGATGATGGCGGCACGGTGACAAGCTATGTCAGCGGATATTATGCAAAATGACTCAGGTTCCGTGGAACCAGCTGGTCAGATATTTTTGCTGTTCTTCGGTCAGTTGGTCGATGTTTATGTCCATTGCCGCGAGTTTCGTTTTGGCGACATAATTTTCAATTTCAATTGGAACATCATATACCTGGGGCTTAAGGCCGGTTTTATTTTTTACCACCCATTCACAACCCAAAGCTTGTGTGGAAAAGCTCATATCCATTACCGAAGCGGGATGGCCTTCGGCGGCGGATAAATTGATGAGGCGGCCTTGCGCCAGAAGATAGAGGCGTTTTCCATTGACGATATATTCGTCAACGAAAGCGCGGACATTTTTTGGAGCGGAGTTTGCCATTTCTTTGAGCGCTTTAATGTTTATTTCCGCGTCGAAATGGCCGGAATTGCACAATATGGCGCCGTCTTTCATTATGCCGAAATGTTCTTTGTCGATCACATTGACATCGCCGGTTAGGGTGCAGAAAAGGTCGCCAATCTTTGCCGCTTCGAGCATGGGCATGACCGCGAATCCGTCCATGGCCGCCTCAAGCGCTTTGATGGGATCGACTTCAGTGACAATTACTTTGGCGCCCATGCCCCGGGCGCGCGTCGCGAAACCGCGGCCGCACCATCCGTAACCGGCAACAACGAAATTTTTCCCGGCGATCAAGATATCGGTCGCGCGAATAATTCCGTCCAAGGTTGATTGTCCGGTGCCGTAGCGGTTGTCGAACATATTCTTGGTTTTGGCGTCATTGACCGCGACCACTGGAATTTTCAA
>JBAYLX010000018.1:0-15207 GCA_041663885.1 Minisyncoccota bacterium
AAAATCGAGGAAATGTCGGTTCTGGATCTGGCCGAATTGGTCAAGGTTCTGGAAGAGAAATTCGGAGTCAGCGCCAGCGCGCCGATGATGATGGCCGCCGCTCCGGCGGGCGCGGGTGCCGCCGCGGAAGAAGAGAAATCTTCGTTCACCGTGGTATTGGCCGCTCCTGGCGACAAAAAGATCGAAGTGATCAAAGTGATCAAAGACATCACCCAGAAAGGCTTGAAAGAAGCCAAAGATATGGTTGATGCTTCCGCCGCCGCCCCGCAGGTGGTGCGCGAGAACGTCAAAAAAGAGGAAGCCGACGAACTCAAGAAGAAGCTCGAAGCCGCGGGCGCCAAAGTGGAGCTCAAGTAGGACATCGTTAGTTTTTCCAAACAAAAAAAGGGCAGCAATGCCTTTTTTTGTTTGGTTGACAACATTAATTGAGTTTTGTTAAAATTAAAATATAGGTAACTGTATGGCAAAAAAAATCATAAAAAAATCAAATTTAAATAACGAAACCGACGAATTGTTGAAATTCGTTATTGAAAAACTTGAGCTGATTGATAAAAAGATTGATAGAAAGCCCGACCGGATAGAATTAGTCCATCTGGAGAATGGAATTAATAGAAAAATGAATATGGCTATTGCTGATTTAAAGGATGAGATGTTAACCCATATTGATGGGTTGGCAAATAAAATCGATGAATACCAAACCGAGCAGGCAATGATCATGAGCCAGTTGGGAAGGCATGAGAATTGGCATTATAAAGTCGCCGCCAAAGTGGGTGTCGATTTATTGAGCGAATAAACCCTCTCTGTAATATCTCTTTTTAAAAAAGGCAGGAATGCCCTTTTTTGTTCGCGTAAAATAAAAAGGCTGCAGGATAAAGCGTTTGTCGCTTACCAAGCAGGCTTGCTGATTGAATTCATGATACTATCCAGCCGTTCGGGATGGTCCGAAATCACAGTCACAGTGATGGTGTTTCCATCATATTGAAACACCCCGATCTGCCAGGCTCCCTTGCAATAGGCCGCGGGCAAACCATTGATTTCTTCTGTGATTATTTCTGACTCCGCCGGATGGACATTGAGCGAGTTCAGTTCCGCCTTTAGTTTCTTGATGGGATTGATTTCCCTAAACGAAATCCCGACCCAAGCGTAATCGACAACAAATCCCTCGTCATCTCCCGTTTCCTGGTTGCCATCATTATATCTGGCTTGGTCAACTCCCCATGGTAAGTTCATCATCATTGGCCCTACGCGCCATGGCACAAGAACGGGTTGCGGTTCTTCCCCTTCATTAGAGCTGAAAGGGTAATATTCACCGTACGCCGGAATACTCTCTATCCGTCCGGGCTGGCAAATCAGCGCCGGAATTCCTTCGCACGATATTTCCCACTGGTTGGCGGATGTGGTACCAGCCAGTATTGCAATAGCGAGCGCTATTGCCCAAAACCATCCATCTTTCACTATTGACCCTCTCCTTGACAAAGACCTACGGTGCAGCGATCTTCGCTTTTTGACATTATGGATAAATAACATCAATTGTCAAGATTTTATATAATTTGACGATATGATAATTTTATATTATAATTTTTATCGAGAGGATTTGAATGGCGAAAAATGAGGTTGAGATATCTCCGGTGGAAAATGCCGCACAAATTGCAGCATTTATGGGCGCTGAAATGCCTGAAGATGTGCAAAAGCATGTTAATAGCCGCTTGAAGCAGGTATGTTTTAATGGACATATTGCAGACTATTCAAATGGTTTTACTTCCGGCGAATGGAAAGTTTCGCTTTCCAATATTGGCGGGAATGTGATCGTTTGTGATATTGGTTTCGGCCAAAATTGGGTCAGAATATACCCCCAAACCGGAGGCGTTTATAATGCCTGCCGCAAAAGCGCTAAAGGTGAGAAAACTGAAATACCGCGGCATCAGCGCTTTGACGGAGGGAAAATTATTGACCTTTAGTATGGGTTCAAGCTCGTTTGGCTTGGCCTTTTTTCTTGAGCCGATAAAGGCATCGGTCTTGACAAAAAATTATTATCATAATATTAATTTAATCAAGTCAAGCGGGTATTAGTAGCTACTCCCAAAAAACTCTATCCCTTTAAAAACTTTTAGGCGGCCTGCTTGACCCACTTATTACAAGGGATTCCGATGGAATCTCTCATACCTGGCAAATGACTCGATTCTAAATTGGAGTTCCATTTTCAGGCTTCTATTATTTTTATTTTCAAAACCAAAAAGCGCAGGGGTCTTGCCTCTGCGCTTTTTTTTGGATTAAAATAAAAATAACAGCTAAACGCAATAACTTTGCGCCTGTCATGTCAGTAAGAAAAGAAGAATTTATCAACGACGAAATTTATCATGTAACTGTCCGCGGCGTTGAGGGGCGGCAATTTTTTATTGACGACGAAGACCGTTGGCGGGGGATTTTTTCCTTGTATGAATTTAATACGAAGAAACAGATTATTATCCGGAACCAAAGAGAAAAGCGCAAAACATTAAAAAAGCGCAGGGGTCTTGCCTCTGCAGCTGCGCTTGGTATTGAGATTGACCAAAGGGCGCGATTGGTGGATATTCTGTCGTTTGTGTTTATGCCGAATCACCTGCATTTGCTTGTGCGGCAACGAGAATTAAATGGAGTTAGTATGTTTATGCAGAAAATGGGATCGGGATATTCCGGATATTTCAACCTCAGATATAAAAGGAAGGGGCATTTGTTCCAGGGAAAGTTTGCCGCGAGGCATATTTCCGGCGAAGAGGATTTAAAAAGAGTGTTTGTTTATATCAATACCAATCCGATTTCATTAATTGACCCGGAATGGAAACAAAAGGGAGTAAGAGATTGCGCCAAAGTGAAGAAATTTTTGTTATCCTACCGCTGGTCAAGTTATATTGATTATCTCGGGATCAAGAATTTTCCTTCGGTGAGCGAAAGGGATTTTTTGCTAAAAATTTTCGGATCCAGCGAAAATGCCAAAAAATATGTCGAGGATTGGATCGATAATAAAAGAAATTTATCATAATCAAGCACCCAAAAAGCGCAGGGGCAAGACCCCTGCGCTTTTTGGGTTAAATAATGACAGAAATAGATTTTGGCGGCGAGGGTATATTAGGCAATGAAATTTTAGTTGGCGCAAGATTGACGGCGTTTTTGGGTTTGTTAGTATAAGAGAACTTTCGCAAAGAAAGAGGTTTGGTAATTGCATTGATCGATAGATTTTTGGTAACATATTTTAAGGATAGGGTAGTTGGCGGTAGTGATATAATGTAATTACTTGTCCGTGGGAGCGGCCAGGGATTATTATGCTTTCAATTTTCTGCGATCGCGAATGGCCAGTACAATTTTGCGGAAAGAACTCAAACTCGGTTTTCGTTGTGGGAACCCGCGCTTGAGTTCTTTTTTGTTCAAGGAAGTATTTGTAAATTTAACGGAAAATTAATTAATAATGGTTTATTCTTAAACGCTAAAACTGTTATTATTATGCGCCAGATAATTGCTTCATTATTAGTTTTCGCGACCATGTTCTGGATGTCGGATCCGGCCGTGTTTGCTTTTGAAGAAAATGCCACAACGACTCCGGCCGTGATTGGAACTTCGGAGCCGGTGCTCGGCGATATGGTTTTGGATTTGTTGCTGCCGGATGTTTCCGATACGGCGACCACAACCGCGCCGCTGGTTGATGAGGTGATCGCGCAGATTCCGGTGGAACCGGTGATCGAAACCGCGACCACGACCGCGGCAGTTGTAAGTGGGTCGGTTGCGAATGAACCAGTGCAGATTATTGAAACATTGAACGAGGAAATTGCCGCGGATGGCGTTATCGAAGTTCCAGCGCCTGCGGCATCCGTAATCTTGCCACCGCAATTCGAGATTCTGGCGAGCTGGCAAATGAGCGGCGCGGGCATAGATGACCAGTCGGCGGAATCGGCGCAGTTTGTACCTACGGGGCAATTCCAAATATCAAAGAAAATCAAGGTTTGCGGCGCAGTCGCGGGCGAGGTTGCGAAATTGGACGGGGTCTATGGCCAGATATTTTATCCCGGCGACGCATCGTTCGCGCCTGATGATGCCAAAGGCCGGCAGGGATGCGGCCAGGTGATCGGCCCGATCTGCAAAATGGAAAAATTGGGCCGCGCCGATAGTTTTGACTTGCTGTGCGAGAAAATCTTGAAAAACAATACTAACTTGGTAACTTTCGCGGAAAATTCAAATTATATTGATCTGTGCGCCGTTGATGGCAAACTATTGGCGGAGACCGCGGCGGTTTATTGCTGTGACCAGGAACTGGCATTTGACGATATTGCCGGAAATTATGAAACCGCACTTATCGCCAAAGGCGCGGACGGAACTTTCAGCAATATGCTGACCAATAAATTCACATATTTGCCGCAGGCAAAGATCGATATTGATTTCACTAATGTGTATTACGGCGAAGTCAAAGAAAACGTGGAAACCATAACTGACTTTGGCTCGTCGAAGCCGGGGGCGGAGGCGGCTGAAACAATCAGCCGCGCCAGTGTGCGCAATGTGGGCAATGTGCCCGCGAAACTGTCTTTGTGGCAAGATGATATGGGGCTGGGCAAGACCGGCGATGCCTACAATATCCAATATGGCGCGCGCATCAGCGGCGCGGATACAATTTGGGTGCGCTACGCGCCTTTCGACACCGCCGTGATGCCCGAAGCTCTCGCGCCCGGCCAATCCGCGGATATGGATTTTTCGGTCAAAGTGACAGACTTCCCAGTTCCGTCCGGCGAAACCAAAATAAATTACACTGGCAAAATGAAAATAGACGCCGTCGAAACCCCGGGCTACCAATGCAAAAAATCCGCAGTGAAAGAAGAATCGCCGTTTGTAACAAACGAAATGAGTCAAAAACCGATGGAAAATAATAATACTGACGTGAAGCCAGAAATCGAAATAACCAATAGCACGACGACAGAACAAGCGATCAAGTAAGTTCGAGGTCGCACCTTGCACAATTGAGGTTGTGCAAGGTGCGACCTCGACAAACTGAATTTCGAGTTATTCGGAATTTCCGAATAGTTGCCAGTAACGTCCAACAAACCGGAATTTTCAGAGAGTTCAAAATAATGATTTGCGCAGGGGTCTTGCCTCTGCGAAGATCTGCGCGTGGGTTGGACCCACGCAATAGAGTTCGGATGGCGATTCTCGGGAGGAATGCCGCCACCCGCACTTTATTAGAGCGAGCGAAACGGGCCGTCGAAGCAACGCCGCGAGCGATAAACAAAGGAGGTGCCGAGTATGGGCTAGCCGACATACAAGGCAAGATAAGGTCGACCGGGACTTATCCGAAATTCCGTGTCCGATATTGCGAAAAGGTTCTGACTTGAGGGATAACCTCAACAGACCTGTCGAGGTTTGCTCTCAACAACCAAGACTCAATATCGGGAACAGGAAGAAGTAGGATATTTAAACGAGTTAATTAGGCCTCTAAAACCTAATACAAAAATAACAAGAAAAAACAAACATATGATGAAGATTAAAAAAATTGTTGCGGCATTTTCAATGTTGTCAATAATGATAATGCCTAGCGTAGGCTTGGCACAAACCCCGACTGTTGTTGGAACTGGTCTGACGAAAGGTGTGGGCGGAAATGCACCGATAATCAAAGCGAAATGGGAAATGAATGGTCCGGTTGCAGCGGCGTTAGTTACGGGTGGCACGGCTGCGGATGATTATCCAGCTCTTCAATATAGCCAGTTTAATCCTCCGATGACGAACGCTAACAATAAAACCATTTCTATTTGCGGAGTAGTCTATGATACAGCTTTGACTGATGTGCATGGTGTTTATGGAGATGTGTATTATCCTGATACTACCGCGCTTGGACCGAATCACCCGGCGGATCGCCAGGGTTGCGGAACAATGCTTGGATCAGAATGTACAATGGTTGCCGTTGGAGACAAAAATGTGGCATGGGATTTGTTTTGCAGCAAGGTGCGCAACAATAATACCGGAGCACTTCCTTTGTTTGCCGCTAATGAATCATTTGACACTATCTGCAACGAGCAAGATGGCTGGATCAAGAAAGATGTAGCAATGGTTTATTGCTGCGACAAAACGATTTCCTACGAAGATCCGTCTGGCGTATACGATGTTGATGTCTGGGCGCAAAGCAATGGCAATGCGACCAGCGACAAATTGTCCAACGAGTTTCTTTATCAAGAAGGAACTGCGTTGCAGGCTGATTTTACCAGCATCGCTTATGGCCCGGCTACCTTGGGTAATTGGGTAACCTTGCCCGGCAATGTGACTTTCCTCGCCGGTGATGGCCGCCCGACCGTAAGAAATGTCGGCAATACAAGATTGACCGTTGCTGTGGCTCAGGATGATATGGGAATGAACGATAGAGATGTTTCAGGGACTACAACTTGGAATGTTCACTATCGGGCTAAGGTCAGCACTGCTGGCACCTATACCAGTTATGATCCGATTGGTAAAAAGAGCATCGCTTTGGCACCGACGAACAATTATACCGCGTTGAATCTGCCTATCAATTTATCATCTGACGACGAAGTTGATTTCGGCGTAATGGTTGATAAATTTGAAACCGCCGGTCCGTTCACTGGCAAATTGTGGCTTGAAGGCCAAGCAGCAGCTCATTTAACTGATTGCAGCAACATTATTCCTGCAACTCATGGTAATTAGCTGATTGGAAGCAACTAGCATTGAAAGCTAGTAAAAGCAAAAAGGCGCAATTGCGCCTTTTTGCTTGGTTTTTTTGTGAAAATAAAACAATATTTTTATCTGCTTTGCGCTCAATACTCGCTCTTGACAAAACATTATTGACAACTTAATATGATTAACTAAATATAAAATATAAAGATCTATGAATAAATATTCAACTGTAAGTTTTTTCACTCTCATAATTGCTATCTTTGCCAGCTCTTTGTTCTTTGCAGCTCCGGCATATGGAATCGGCCAAATTACAACGCCTATCGTTATCCCAAATGCGATACGTGGTGAAGAAGTCGCCGCTGATCTTGTCTTTGTGAATTCCGACATTACGAAGGGTAATTTCAAACTTTCCGCAAGCGGTGAAATTGGAAATTGGACGACTTTTTACACCGCCACTGATAAAAAAAATAAGATTGCTGATATATTTTCAATTTTAGCAAACACTCAAATGGGAGCGGTTGCGATATTTACGATACCTATGGACATTCCCAATGGGACATATAAAGGCGTGGTGACGGTTGAAACTGTTCCAGATGTGGAAACTACAAGCGACAGTACGCATATTTCTGTCGGTCAGACAATTAGCCGCAGTGTTTCTATAACGATTACCGAAAAGGAAGATGTTGCGGCCTCAGTTTCAATTATACCGTTAAAATATACATTTTCACCCAAAGAAAAACTGAATCTTACGATTCATGTGAGGAATACCGGCAATATCACTATTAAACCAAGTGTCCGGCTTAATATAACCGAAGCAGGCAATTCAATTTTTGATGTGATATATCCTTACCCAAATACAAAGGACGTAATCAAACCGAGCACGACCGTGACTCTTGATCCGATTCAATGGCAACCCATGGATGGAAAACTTGGGGATTTCGTAGCTAATGTGGAAGTTTTGGTTGGCGACGTAAGTGTTGGCAAAAGTGTTATTCCATTTACTGTTGTTGCCGATAGAAATATGTTTCTCGCTTCTATCGAGAACTTTGCAAATGGAAGTATGTGGTCAATAACCCTTATGTTGGTTGGTATTCTAGCGTTGTTAACATTTGGATTTTTAAAATTTGGAAAAAAATTTTTGAACCGCAAAAAAAACAGCCAAACCATTTTATAGGTAGATAATTTTTGAGTTTTGTGGGGCTATAAACTATTACAAAATGACAAATAAAAAAACAACCGCCGCACAGTATAATTGGTTCAAAAAAAAATCGACGCTCTTTGTTTGTCTATCCAAGATTAACGTTGTCTTCTTGGTTTCTATTGTAATTATATCCCAGTTAGGTTATCCACTCGCCACTGTAGCTGCAAATTCAAATTTAGCTCTGAACCCGATTGCGATTGGTAATTATGATTATTGGAATGGTTCAAATAAAGTTGCAGCCGTTGCTGACAACAGCGATTCGACCTATATAATGGCTTTGAATGATTACAAATTGCAAAGTTTTTCGGTAACAACTCTCAATATTCCATTAAATTCGGTTATAAACTCCGTAACTTTGAATGTTCGTGCCACAAAGGCAAGTGCTGGCGATGCGAAAATCAAGCTGTTGGTCGAGAATGGGACAGGGGTGGGCAACAGAATACTCGATGGCGGCCATAGTTTGTTGGATTCCTTCAGCGATTTAAGTGAAGAGATGCCATTGAATCCTTTCAATGGCAAAACTTGGACAATCTCGGATTTTAACTCAATGCGATTTGGGATTGAGAAGAGCGAGGGATTAGCGACAGCGGTGGTTTCAAAAATTTTTGTAACAATTAATTATGTGCCTGGTGTTGACCCTGTAACAAACCCAACACTACCGACAAACTGTGGTTTGGACGTGGCGTTGGTAATGGATAATTCTTCAAGTATTACTTCCGATGGATTGGACCAGGAAAAAACAGCTTTTCGCGGTTTAGTATCCGATCTTTCAGGTACACCGACTGAATTTGCCGTAGTTAGTTTTGGTGCGACTGCGCAAGTGAAACAAGTTTTTACCAATAACATTTCTTCTGTTAATAATGCAATCGATTCGTTGGTTTATACGGATGACGTAGCTACGAATTGGGAAGATGCTTTAGTTAAGGCTCAAAGTGTTTTTCCCAATAGGACTAATCACGATTTAGTGATTTTTGCTTCTGACGGTGACCCGACGGTTAATAATGGTTCAAATGCTACTGGCGATACAACCGATGGGAACGATTTGTATAACGCTATTGCGTCGGCAAATATAATTAAAAATTCAAATAGACGAATAATAACATTAGGTGTTGGTTCAAATGTGACACAAGCTAATCTGGTTGCAATTTCCAGTGCCGACGCTTATGATCATGCAACGGATTTTGCCGCCTTAGGCCTTTTGCTAAAAAATATCGCGACTGATCTTTGTGGCGGTACGATAAACGTAACTAAAATTATTGATACGGATGGGAATCCATTGACTATTGATGATCAAACCATCTCGGGAACTGCGGTAACAGGCTGGAATTTTAATGTTGCCGGTCAAAGCTTTACTACGGATTCAAATGGTGATGCAATTTCGGTTGATGTAAAATCAAAATCCGGGCCGTTTAGTGTGGTGGAAACATCGGGAAGCGCTAACTACAACTTTGCGACTGCTCAATGTATAGGTGCATCAAGTTCTAATGGGACATTAGACCCAATAACCAAAACAATTTCCGGAATCGCGGTTGCCAACAATGATATTGTTTCTTGCACCTTCTATAATACGCCCAAGCCGGAATGTGTTGCTGATGCGGATTGCAGTGATGGGATTTATTGTAACGGGGTGGAGACTTGCGTGGCCGGAAGTTGTGTTCCCGGGATTTCGGTTACCTGCGCAATGCACGACGCTTTGGGGACTTGCGGCAATGTGCCGGACGGAAATTTGCGCACTTGGGACTTTCGCGCCGGGTACAGCGAGCTTTGCAACGAAAGCACCGATTCCTGCGACGCGGTGATTCCTCCCTATGTCCATACTTGCGATAAAACGCGGTGTGGCGCGGGCTGTGTTGGCAATAGCGATTGCCCGGACACGGTTTGCGGCACGAGCGGATGCGTGGGCAAGGATTATTACACTTATACCAGTGTGAGCCATACCTGCGCGGGTTGCGCCTGTACCACTGAACAATGCGCGGCGCCGGAAATTTCCTATAATGACCCGGGTTGCGGCGACTGCTTGACCAATGGAGATTGCGCGATGCTGAACGCGGTTACTTGCCAAGGCTCGCTGCGATTGCAGAGCTTGGGAGTTTGCAATAACTTTTCTTGCGAAACCGCAACCTCGACTTTGCCGGATTGCAACGACGGCCAGTATTGCAACGGCACGGAATCGTGTTCCGGCGGCGCGTGCGTGGCGGGAACGGATGTGAGCTGCGAAGCGAACAATATTTTTGCCATCGGCACTTGCGACAACACGCCCGATGGCAATCCCTGGACTTATGACTTCCGCGCCAAATTCACCAGCGAATGCCAGGAATCAACTCAATCCTGCAGTGTCGGCGATGCGGCCATTACCCATACCTGCGACAAGCAGTGCAACGCGGCGGCTTGCGCGACCAACACGGATTGCAATGATAATAATTCGGCAACCACCGATGTTTGCAACACCGATACGTGTCAATGCAGCAATACCACCATACCCACCTGCGGCGACGGCGCCAAGAACCAAACCAGCGAGCAGTGCGACAACGGCGCGGCCAATGGCACGCCTTGCGTTCCGGCCTATGGGCAAACTTGCGATTACTGCACCGCGTCTTGCGCGACGGCATCAGTGACCGGAGCGTTCTGCGGCGATGGAACACCCAATGGCTCTGAACAGTGCGACGATGGCAACAGCGCCAATAATGATGCCTGTTCCAATACTTGCACCACCAACAATATTCCCGGGCAAAAATCAGCCGATCTGGCAGTGACCAAGACGGTGGATCCGGCTACAGTTAAAAATGGACAAGAAACAATATTCACGATCCACGTAGTCAACAATGGCCCGGATAGCGCGGCGAGCACGACCGTGACGGATGTTTTGCCTGCCGGATTGACATTTGTATCGGCCACGAGCACCGTGGGAATCTATGTCCCATCTACCGGCCTTTGGAATATCGGCGATATGGCCGTGAACCAAACCGAAACTTTGAAAATCACCGCGCTCGTCAGCGGCACCGAAGGTACTTCAATCACCAATCACGTCGCGGTAGAAATCGACCCCAAAATTGACTTGAATTTGAGCAACAATACCGCGGATACCACAGTGGTCATAACCACGACCGGCGGCGGTGGGGGCGGAGGCAATCCTTCGACCGGCGGCGACAAAATGCCGGGCGGAGTGACGCCGCAAGTCGCGGGCGCGTCCACAGAAAAACTTGATTTGGATGACATCCAAAGACAGCTCGACACCATCAAACAAAAAATCAACGATATCGCGGGACAAATCGCCAAACTTCCCAAGGGCGTTCTGGGCGCCACCGATGTTTCCACCGGCGCGTGCGATAACGCCCTGCCTGAAGACATAAACGATACGGATTTGCTAACGATACTGCAAAAACTCCGCAGCGAACTCTGCGTTCCGGAAACCGCCAAGGCTCCAACCAAGCCCGCGAAAAAATAATCCTCAAACCTTTCAAGGTTAATTCTGATTTTTTTGACATCCAAAAGCGGTTTTTGGTATGATTAAGACATCATTAGCAATTTCAATCATGGATACCGAAAATCAAAACACCGGGGAAATCAAAAACAGCGAATACAAAGAACTGGTTGATTTTCTGGTTGTTAAGTTTGAGAATATCGATAGGAAGTTTGATGATGTTAATGCCAGAATTGACACTCTTGCTAATCGGGTGGCGCGCATGGATGATAAGATTGACGATTACCGCGCGGAGCAGATCGGCATGCGGCGGGATATCGACCGCCACGAAAAGTGGCACTTTAAGGTAGCCGATAAAGTTGGCGTTGATTTGCTGAAAAATTAGATGAAACCTCAAATAAAATACGATTCAAAAGTTAATATTTTAAGCATATTGAAATCATATTTGATTTCAATATTTCCCATCACCATTGCGAATTCGTAGTGTGATGTGAATAAGATTCAGTAACAAGAAAAGTGTAGACTCGGAAGTGAAGGACAACGTCGTGATCGATTATGATCAGAACGGAGATATTGTCAATCTCGAAATTATGAAAATCAATTTGGCCGATTATGCAGATTCAAAAAATTCCAGCGAGTCATTGCTTAAGTTGGTTGCCGGTTAGTACTTGGCAAGCGAGCAAGCTAACGACAACTCCCTACCCGAAGGCATGGACGATACTGACTTGCTAACGATACTGCAAAAACTGCGCAGCGAGCTCTGTGTTCCGGAAACCGCCAAGGCTCCAACTAAGCCCGCAAAAAAATAGTTATAATTTTATCAACGATTTGCTCTTTGGCGCGGTTTTGTTATATATAAAATATATGAAAAAACTAAGTTCTCAGGAAAAAGAAATAGTAGTTTCCTTAATTAAGGTTTTTCCTAAAGAAATCAATGTCACAATCCATCGTTCCGAAGATGGCGGTTTTTTCGCTAAAATAAATGATTTTGATGGTTGTGTTACCGAAGGCGAAACCCTTTCGGAACTTATTGAAATGATCAACGATTGCGTGAGGTTGTATTTGAATGTTCCCAAAAAATATTTGCAATTTATGCCCAGCTATATTCCGTCAATCGGCGTGGCGCAGGAGTTTAATATTTTTCCAGCCGATAACGGAATAAAGCAAAAAACGATCCAATTTGTAAAATGAAAACCCAGAGGGTTAAAATTACGGATTGCTCCTGCGCGGATATAATGAAAATCGCGCGCAATTGCGGTTTTATAGTGACGCAAGGCGCTAAACATTGCAAAATAATGGATGCTGCCGGTAATCTCATTGCGCCGATTCCGCGACATAATCAAATCAAAAGAGAGACCGCAAAATCGATTTTTATGAGGCTTAAAGATTGCGGCGCGGACATAGAAATTTGTTAAACGTTCAATGCTGCCACTGCCGCGTGCGACAACCCCCTGCCCAAAGGCATGGACGATACGGACTTGCTAACGATACTGCAAAAACTGGGCAACGAACTCTTTGTTCCGGAAACCGCCAAGGCTCCAACCAAATCCGCGAAAAAATAAATCTCGATTAATTTTCTTCCCCGCGCAGGCGGGGTTTTTGTGTTTAGAATTCAATGAGTTAAATTATTTGACAAAACTTATAATTTTAATTATAAATGATATGGGGTGTTCCGATGACAGGAAAATTAAGAGAAGAAGGAGGCGAAACAGCGAGTTTGGATAGTGTCGGATCTTGTATCAGCGATATTATCAACAATACCGTGCCCGAGTTAGTTCTGTTGCAAATTACAACCGCAATGGAGGCGATATCGAAAGGAGCAATTCCGGACGAATCTGTTCCGAAATATATTGCCTTGCTTGGTACGTATTGGCTCGTGAAGCCTGCGTCCAAATCCGATATGCCATCGATACGATTGATAATCTTGGCTCAGGAAATAGTCTATTTTATAAACATCAAATACGACCAAGGCAAGTTTTTTGTCCTTTGGGTCAGAGTGGCAGGTCTGATCGGGGATATGGCAATACCACTGGGGCCGAAAAAGGAATCCAATGATTTCTTGGGAGGTGTTCGCAAATTGATTGGAGGCTTGCGCAGCCGCTTTTCATGGTAAAGAAGAATGAGCATGGTTCAAGAATGGATAAATTCCGCTTGACCTTTTTCTTTTTTTAGAAGCTTTGTTAAAAATTGGCTTTGACATCAAAAAAAGTTATTTGGTATAATCAATCTATAATTAGTAATTCCAATCATGGATACCGAAAATCAAAAAACCTCCGGGGAAATCAAGAATAGCGAATACAAAGAGCTGGTTGATTTTCTGGGGGTTAAATTTGAAAATCTCGACCAGAAGTTTGAAAATATCGATAGAAAATTCGAAAACATTGACCGGAAGTTTGATGAGGTTAATGCAAAAATTGATGCGGTTAAAGCAGATGTGAGGGAAGTTTCTGCCCGCCTTGGAAGCAAAATTGATGACTATCACGCGGATCAGATCGGTATGCGGCGGGATATAGATCGCCACGAAAAATGGCATTTCAAGGTGGCGGATAAGGTTGGCGTTGACCTGCGGGCGAATTAAAATTTAGTATTAAAAGATTTTTTTGTTATAGTCAAGACATTGATAACAAATTCGCAATGGACAAAGAAAATCAAAAAACCTCCAGTCAAATCAAAAACAGCGAATACAAAGAGCTGGTTGATTTTTTGGTTGTCAAATTTGACGAGGTTAATGATAAGCTTGATCAAAAAGCGGATAAATCTGAAGTGATTGCCCTAAACTCCAAGGTTGAAAAAATTCTGGATCGGGTTGTTCGTTTATCGGATAAAGTAGGCGTGGATATTGCGGCAGATTGATTGTGGCATAATTTAATTTTTTTGAGAAAGGCGGAATATCTCCGTTTTTTTAGTATATGGCCAATGTTGACGGTTGTAGTTTTTTTGTGTAGGATAGGGACAATATAACGAAGTCCTATGGCTAACTATATCAAGAATTTTTTCGCGCCGGAAAATGAAAACCGGTATACGATTGCGGCGGTGCTGATGATGGCGGCGGTGATTTTGCTGATGATCACGATTGGAACACGCCTGGACACCGAAAAACTCGATAATATTTCCATCACCCCCCAGGATATGACCACTTCACCGGTGGTTTTAAACCAAGGGAAAAATCAGGCAACGGCCAATCAAAACGCGAATCAACAACCCCTTACGGACGGACAAAATCAAACTCAAAATCCAACGCCGGAAACCGTCAAATCCGAACCCGCGGCCAAATCGACCGCAACCGTGCCTGCCAAGCCTTCGACCGCGCCCGACACCGAGAGATCGGACATGGTTATAATTCCCAAGCTCGGCGTGCGCGCGCCGATTGTCACGCCAACGACCACTGACACCTTGAAATTGAAAAAATTGCTTGATTCCGGCGCAGTAATTTATCCGACCTCAGCCGGTTTGGGAGTTGCCGGGCAAACAATTTTGTTGGGACACAGCGCTCCCGCGGGCTGGCCCGAGATCAAACACGACACGATTTTTTCCCGCATCGTTGACTTGGCCGCGGGCGATAAGATCATCGCGGTTTACGACGATAAAACCTATAATTACGAAGTTTTGCAAAGCCAGATCATCCCCAAGGGCGGTGACATCCCTTCCGTCGCGAGCGGCAGTTCCCTGGTTCTGGTCACCTGCTGGCCGCCGGGCCGCGACCTGAAGCGCATGATCGTTGAAGCAAAGCTTGATTCAGTGGAATGATTCCGCGATGTTTAATGACCACACACTGGGGTATTCGTATCTTGAGGTCAGTCCTCGGCGTAATCGACGAGGTCTGACCTCGGCAAACTTGCATTTTGAGTTTGTTTTACAGCCCCAGGGTTACGATGTTTGTTGCGTATGTTTGTGCTATGATTAAATAAATACTAATCAAAAACATGAACAATAAAATCATCTTGAG
>JBAYLX010000019.1:0-14452 GCA_041663885.1 Minisyncoccota bacterium
AGTTGCGGTTTTTTATTTTGGCGCTGACTTCGGCGATGAAATCGGGTTTGGAAATTTGGCGGGCTTCTTTGGCGCCGCGGTCGCGCACGCTCAACATATCAGAACCAGCCTCTTTGTCGCCCACAACTAAAACATACGGAATTTTTTCACCCGCGGCTTTGCGGATTTTGTTGCCCAGGGTCTCGTCGGCCGCGTCGATTTCCGCGCGGATGCCGGATTGCCTAAATTCGTCAACTAATTTTTGACAAAAATCAATGTGGCTTTCCCCCACGGAAAGAATTTTTGCCTGCATTGGCGATAACCACACCGGGAACGCGCCCGCGTAGTGTTCGATCAACAAACCGATGAACCGTTCAAATGAACCAAACAACGCGCGGTGCAGCATATACGGCTGTTCCTCTTTTCCTTCACTGTTGGTGAATACCATTTCAAAACGGCTCGGCAAATTGAAATCGAATTGCAAGGTGGAACATTGCCATTCCCGGCCAATCGCATCTTTGATCTTGAAATCAAGTTTCGGACCATAGAACGCGGCCTCGCCCAGCTCTTCTTTGAAGTTCAATCCTTTATCTTTCGCCACTTTGCGCAAAATGCTTTCCGTGAACTCCCAGCCTTCATCGCCGCCGGCATAATGATCCTTGTTTTGCGGATCGCGCAACGAAAGATAAACATTGACCGAGTCAATGTCGAAACCGAATGATTTATAAATCGACAAAATAAAATCCACCACGCGCTTCAATTCGTATTCAACCTGGTCTTTGCGGCAAATAATATGTGCGTCATCCTGCGTGAAACCGCGCACGCGGGTTAAACCGGAAAGTTCGCCCTTTTTTTCATAGCGGTAAACCGTGCCGCATTCCGCCCAGCGGAAAGGAAATTCGCGATAGGAATGCAAATTATTTTTATAGATCCGCACGTGGAACGGGCAATTCATCGGCTTGAGCAGATATTGTTCGGATTCTTCCGGTTTTTTCCCCGCCTTCAGATCTTCCAAAGATTGCCCTACTTCCATTGCCGGATACATATTGGCCGAGAAAAATCCCCAATGACCGGATTTTTCCCATAACCGGCGGTTGCCGATATGGGGCGAGCGCACCAGGTCATAACCGCTCCTCAAATGCTGGTCATACCAAAAATCCTCGATCACGCGCCAAAGCATCGCGCCCTTGGGATGCCAGAGCGCGAGCCCCAAACCCGCGTCTTCGTCGATGTGGAACAAATCCAATTCACGCCCCAGTTTGCGATGGTCACGCTTTTCCGCTTCTTGCTGGTTTTTTGAATATTCGTCCAGTTCTTTTTTTGATGAAAATGCCGCGGCGTAAACGCGGGTGAGCATTTGGTTCTTTTCGCTTCCTTTCCAATATGCCCCGGCGATCTTGGTCAATTTAAAACCATCGAGAGGCAAATCTTTGCTTGATTGCGCGTGCGGCCCTTTGCACAGATCGATAAAATCGCCGCTTTGGTAAATCGAAACCTTTTTTTCACCCTTGGTCTCCAGATCAGCGATTATTTCCAATTTATAGGATTGATCCGCGAAAATCTTTTTGGCTTCATCGATCGCGACTTCCTTTCTTTCGAATTTTATCCCGCCGCCGACAAGCTTTTTCATTTTAACTTCGATTTCTTTTAAATCTTCAGGTGCCAAACTTTTTCCAGTCGCCGAAAAATCAAAATCATAATAGAACCCGCTTTCGATCGCCGGCCCCATTCCGAACTTAACTTCCGGATACAAACTTTTCACCGCCGCCGCCATCACATGCGCCAGCGAATGCCTAATTATTTCAATTGATTTATTTTCCATAAATTTTTTTCACTTAAAATTAATTAAAAAAAACCGCCTCAATACTGAATTGGCATTCAGCGCTAGGGCGGGTTTTGAACTCGCGGTTCCACCTAGATTGCCCCTGCCTTGGCAGAGACATCTCTTTTTACCGTTTGAGCTTAGATCGTTCTTAAACGATTTCATGGAGAACCGCGGTTGGTGGCCGCGACAATCGCTTTGACGGCAATATTTAATTTGTTTTTTAATAATAACCTTCTTGCCGTTTTTTGTCAAAAAAACCGTTTGTGTTTTTTTAGATTTTCAATTCAGCGCAAAGTTCCAAAAAAGTAGCATTGCTCCAAGCTTGGTTGGGGCAACCGGACGATTCGTACGATTGAGCCGAACTGATTTCGCTGGCACAGCCGATCGCACCGTTCCATAATATGTCGTTTTTGCTCGCTTCGAATATTTTTTCAATGTAATCTTTAAACCTGTTTTTATCAACCCGGCTCAAAACAATTGCCGCAATGTTATTCACCCAAAACCAGCTGTCGCCGTTGTGGTAGGCCGCCGGATTTTCACCCCTATCGCAACCGCAATAGCGCGGATCACTTTTATCGATCGTGCTCAACCCGCCCCAATCAAGCCATAATTTTCCCAGCGCATTCTCAAAAACCGCGGTCCATTCGTTTTTCGATAATAAATCCGGATAAATATAAGCCGCCAAAAAAATATTCGGGCGGGCCGCCAAGTCGAGTTTATTATTGCCGACATCGAAACGGTCAGCCAGATTTTTGCCGTCGAAAAAAAGCATCCGGGTATCATTCTTCAAATTTTTTTCCAATTCCAAATAATGGGCTTTTTGTTTTTTATCGGCCGCGAAATCCGCGGCTAGGGCATACATATTCAACCGCAAAGCCTGGATCTCGATGCCGGCACCGGAGCGGTCCAAGCTGTCCATCCAGGTTTTTTCGGCATTTATAACCGCCAAATTATTTTGCGTGCTGTTTTTCAAAAGCCAATCGATCGAGTTTTGCAACGAATCATTGATTGCGGCGATTTCTTTGAAATTGAATTTCCCGTTCGCGTAAAGACCCGCCGCCCGCAAAAACAGCCAGCCGATCCCGTCGGCGGTATCAAAATGGAAATTATTGTCAGTCAATTCCTTGATTTGCTCCCAAAAAATATCACGCGCCAATTTTGGATCAAAACGGTCCAGCCCCGCCAGTGAAACCGCTTCGTCACGCTGCCAGAATTGGAAAAACCACGGCAGACCGGCGCGCAATCCGGTGAAGGCCTCTTTTTTAACGACCAGAAAGCGAAGCGCGTTTTGAGCGCTGCATTTTGCCGTTCCGTTCTCTTCGGCCGGACTTTGTTTTGCCTGCTCCTGACACAATCCCCACTTTATTTTTTCAAAATCGCGCCAATAACTTCGCGCCGCCTTGGCCACATCGTCCTCGGAACCGCCCGCCGCGAACACCAATTTCGATGCGTTTAATTCCGCGGGAACAAAAACCCATCTCTGCCACGGCGCCGAACCGCGCCGGCGGTCGAATTCATAGTCGCGGCGAATCCACTCTTGTTTGATTTTTGCACCGTCAAAATCGCCGGCAACCGCCAAAAAAACATCGGGCAGCTGAACGGCACCCTCCAGATGATATTTTATTAAAATTAAATTGTCCTCGCACCGGACTTGGTAGCTATGGCCAATTTCCGGATTTTTATACGATTCTTTTATATCCAAAAAAAACCTGACTGACGCGAATTTGCTCGATTCGTACGCCAAGCAATCGCTGCCGAAAATATAAAACGTTTCGAACATATCCGGCCGGATTTTTTTTATGTTCCAAAAATTATTTTCCAACGCCACAATATCGCCGCCATTTTCCACCTGAATATCATCAATGATTTTCAACATCCGGCTGCCTTCCAAACCGAAAAACCAGCCCTGGTAACGGCTAACCGCAATCGGCCCGGTCCACAAATAACTGCCCGCGCCGCCCAGCATCAAACTGACGCCATTCGCCGGATCAACCGTCTTTTTGATTGTTTTTCTCCCAAGATTATGAATTAGTTCCACGAATATAAACTTAAAGTTCAAAGCGAAAAGCGTAAAACAAAAAATGCTTTGTATTTTACTTTGCGCTTTGAGCTTTTAGCTTTACGCTTCAATTGCTTTATTGTGCGCTTGGATATAATTTTCCGCCAGGTTTTCCCAGTCGAAATAATCAACCATTTCCCGCGCGCTTATCTTGTTTTCCACCCGTTCGCCGCGCGGCATCATCGCGTAATCGTAGAGTATGCCTTCAAGCTGCGAGGCGACTTCTTCTTCTTTTTTCCCGTCATTATTGACAATGAATATTCCGGGGCGGCGTTCATCGCGCGGCAATTTTCCGATAAAACGCCCCACTCCGCTTAAATCGCTGGTGACTGCCGGCACTCCTTCGGCGGCCGCTTCCAGCGGCGTGTACCCCCACGGCTCATAATAAGACGGGAACACCCCCAAATGGCACCCTTGGATCGCCTCCCTGACGTTGGAATTCAATAATTTATCGGTACCGGTCAAATAGGCGGGATAAAAAACAATCTTTACACGATCTTCTTCTTTGTTTCCCAATCCGGCGGCCGCCAATCCTTTCAAAATCGCGTCATCGCGATATTCCAGATCATGGGTACAGACTGACGGCAGCCCCGGCCGCCGCATTTTCCGCAATCGCCGTTCGAATTCGCGATGCGGTTCATCATCAAAAACATCCGCGTCGTTCAAATCGCGCCCGGCAATCAAAGAATGCAAGAAGCTTTCCACCAGATCCCCGGAATTTTCTTCGACGAATTCCTTTACGTCGAAATAGTTGCCCCGCCTTTCAATGAGGTCGGGACTGATGCCTTTTGTCCCCGCCGGTATCCACAAAAACGCCACCACCGTTTTCCCGGTCTTTTCTTTTTTGAGCCGGGAATTCAACCCGCCCAACGCCTTAATGAAAGAATCGATTCCTTTCGCGTGGTATTCGTAGCGTGCCATCATAAAATAAAACAGCGTATTTTTCAAATCAAAAACATAATACGGGAAAAAATCATAAAAAAGGAATTCTCTCAAGCGACTCCGCTGGATGCGATGCTTTATCGCCGCTTCCTCGAAACTGAGATATTCGCGGACATCCAATCCGTTGGGCAAAAATATATCAGGTACCCGGCCCAAAAAGTATTTACATTCAACGCCGGTTATTTCGCTCACCGTGGTGAATACTGTGCATTCCCGCGCCGCGGCCCGTTCAAGCAAGTGCTTGGCTTGAATGTGGTAAGCATAGGCTTCTTTCAAAGAATCAACCTTGTCGATATCGCAATAGAGGTCTCTGCCGTTGAAAGCCATGCTCCGCCCCAAAGTGGTCGCATGAGTGGTGAATATCGACGGAATGCCCCCACATAACTTCTTGGCGAAAAGCAGCGCCGATCCGGCCAGCCACTCATGACAGTGGATGGCGATTTTCTTGTCGGCATAAACAAATTTCAATTGTTCCGCCAGCCGCGCCACCGCGTAACCCCACACCACAGGCTCGTCGAATTCAAAACCCGATTCCATCGAATCGATCTTGTAATGATCCCATAATTCCCGCTTGTAGCCGTTAATGTTCGGCCAAAGGCTCTGGAAATCGATTAGGATCGCTTGCGGCTCGCCCTCGATCAGCCATTGTCCGAAATGGCAGCGGATGCCCTTCGCTTCAAGATTGGCGAAAATTTCTTTCAATTTGCCATCGGGCATTTTTTCTTCGAACTGGAATTTTGATTTTTCGGGGAAATAAGGGCCCACCAGAATATAGCCTTGACCGTAACGTTTGACCATTTGCGCCGCCTTGGTTGCCAAAACGGTGTTTATGCCGCCGATCTTATTGCAAACTTCCCAGGAAATTTCCAACAACAAATCGGCTTGCGGCAGAAGCTTCGCATGTTTTGTTTCCTCCATTTTGTTTTACATTAAGAAAGACCAGAACTTGGGTATTTCGAGCTTGCTCTGTATTCTTTTGGCGGCAGTGCGGGGGCTTTTCACTTTGCGGATCGACCCACCCAACTGGTTTTCGCCGAAAACATTCTCGATCCAATTGGCAAAATCGTTCTTTTCGGCGGTGACATGGTAGTCCCAAACCGAATCTTCCATGGTTTCGAAAGCGGCCGCCAATTCCCTTAAATTTTTAAACATCCGGCCGTCGCTCAGCCAGAATGCCTTTTCCGGATCGACATCGGCGGTAACCGACGGTACTGCTTTTTTTGGAGCTGTTTTTTGCATACTAATTTAAAATGTAAATATCAAAGATCAAAATGACAATTAAAAATGTAAAAATATTCATCAAAAAATTTTTTAAATTTACATTGCTCGCCTTGCCAAAGCCGACGGCGTAGCGCAGGTCATTTTACATTTTGATTTTTAATTTTTTAATTATTTACTTCGACCTTTTTTAATTTCAAAAGATTATCAACTTTCATCTTTAAGTCGCTATAAACATTCATAAAGGCGATAAACGATTCGTAAGGGCTTTCATAGGGATTGAAATATTTGTGCACGTCGCCGTCGGAAAACCATTTAGTGCACATATAATAGAAATGGTCGCTGGTCTGGAGTTTGCGCCACTCGTCCAGCAAAACAGGATCATCGGTTTTTTTTATCTCTTTTTCGATTGAGTATATTTTTTCCAGCGCCGCCTGTTGCATTTTGTTGCCGATCCACGCGCTCAAATCGCGTTCCATATCCGCCCAGGAAACCAGCCGGTGGAAATCAAGCTCTCCGGCGGGCTCGCGGGTTTCGATCAATTTCGACGGAGTCGTGAAGCTGTTTTGCGGATGTGCCAGCGCCCGCCAGCAAAAATCTTCGAAAAACTTGAATATGCCGGTCTCTTCCCATTGGTGCTCGCCGAAAGTTTCATAATCCATGAAAAGATTAAGCGTCTGGCAATTGCTCTCGATATTCAACAAATCAACCCATCCGACATACTTTTCCGCAGTCAAAGGCCATTCCTTCCAGTCGCGGTTGGAAAACCTAAATCCGATATCATCGCTCAAACGGTAATTGCGCACCAATAAGCGCAACGGGCTGCCTTTGGCTTTGTATAAAAAATTCGGCGACCGCCAGCCCAATATTTCATCCCATCCTTCCGCCAGCATTCCCGAAAAACCCATTTCATCCACCACTGAAGCAATATCATTATTATACACCAATTCGGTGTTGCGGAAAAAGGCGGGCTTGTAGTTGAAAATCTTTTCAAACATCGAATTCTGCTTGGCAACCTGGTCTTTGAATTCTTCCTTGGAATAAACCGAGGCCAGCGAATGGTAATAAGTTTCGGAAACCAACTCGCAGCAGCCGGTATCGACCAGGTCTTTGAAACTTTTCAAAACTTCGGGAAATTCCGCCTCAAGCTGTTCCAGCAGAATTCCGGTGATGCTCATGCTAACCTTGAAGCGGCCACGCGACCGCCGGATCAAATCCAAAAGCATGCGGTTTGTGGGCAAATAGCTTTTGCGGCTAATCTTATCCAAAATTTGCCGGTTGTTGGAATCATCAAAATAATTCCCGTGCGCCCCGATTTCAAAAACCGACAGCTTTTTCAAGCGCCGCGGCTGATGGGTGTGTAAATAGAGACAAATAGCGGGCACGGTATGTAATGTAAAATTTAAAAATCAAAATGAAAAATTACAATGTAAAAATTATAAAATTTGAAATTCGACATTTTAACATTTTAATCTGTCATTTTGATCTTTGATATTTACATTTTTAATTTTTTAGGCTTTTAAAATTCGGTTGTAAACATTCACGCATTTTTGCGCTGACTTGTTCCAGCTGAATTTGTTCACTTCGGCAGCGCCGTTGCAATGCATGGTTTCCCTCAACGCCGGGTATTTTACCACCGCCATGATCTTGTTGGCAATCTGGTCGATATCCCAAAAATCAACTTTCAGGCAATGGGAAACCATTTCCGCAACTCCGGATTGGCGCGATACCAGGATCGGAGTGCCGTTGGCCAGCGCTTCCAGAGACGTAATCCCGAAAGGTTCGGAAACCGACGGCATCACGTAAAGATCGGCCATTTGATACAAGCGCGCCAGTTCGTTCCCCCGCAAAAATCCCGCGAAAATCACCCGGTCGGCAATTCCCAGCTGCGCCGACTCTTGGATCAGCCACCGTTCCATATCTCCCGCGCCGGAAAAAACAAACATCACGTTTTGATCAAGTTGCGAAACCTTTTGCGCGGCCCGCAAAAAATAGTCCGGTCCTTTCTGAAAAGTGAGGCGGCCCACAAAAAGCACGATTTTTTTGCCGTTTTGCTTCAATCCGGAAAAATCCGCCGCGAATTTTGCCTGGTATTTCGAATGATCGACGGCATTGGGAACCACCTCGATCTTCTTGGGATCAGTGTCGTAGCGATCGATAATCCTCCTCCGGGTGTAATCGCTCACCGCCACCACAACATCGGCTTCATCCAACCCGTGCTTTTCGATCGCGCAGATGTCCTTGTTCAAGCAATTATCATTGACCCGGTCGTACTCGGTGGCATGCACCTGGAAAACCAAAGGTTTGCCGGTAATTTTTTTGGCTTCGATTCCGGCGGGAAGGCTCAACCAGTCGTGGGTATGGATCACATCGAATTCTCCCGCCATGGCAATGCCGCGCGCTTGAGCCGCGTAGCGCATCACTTCACCCACCATGTCTTTCCGCCAAACGCCGTACCCTCCGGCAATATATTTGTCGGCGTACACCGCGCGTTCCTGGGCGTATCCTTCCGCGGTCAGATAGGGCGACAGCGGCGAATCGATTTCGATGGTTTCCACGCCAGCGATATATTTTTTCTTACTTGACCACGAACCGCCAAAAACAAATTTGCAGGCATCGCTTTGGCAATCCAATTTTTTCGGCAACACAAAAGTGATCTGGGCGCCCAATGACGCCAAACCTCCCACCAGCCCTTCGCAAGCCACGCCCAAACCGCCGGAGTTATACGGCGGGAATTCCCATCCGAACATTAAAATTTTAAGCGGCGCGGAATCCATTAAAAAGACATTAGAATGCAAGTAAAAACAGAGGAATTATGACCCCTTTAATTTATTATACAAAAAAACCGGACGATTAACACATCGCCACGGCAAAAAAATGAAAGAAGCCTAATTTTTTAAGCTTTTTGATAATTTTCAATCAAGGAAGGCTGCACTAATCCCGTTTTGCTCAAGATCTTTCTTGTAAAAATCGATTTTTATGGTTCCCTCGGAACCGGGCGCAACCTGGTATTGTTCAAAATAAATTGACAATTTGCCATTGCCGAAAGTGAAATTGCGGTAATTTTCCGGTTTAGCTTGCGTTCCGTCTTGAACCATCTGTTTTAACGAATCATTGACCGGCAATCCGTCGGATTCGAGTTGCCCAGTAACCCGCTCCTGCGCCATTTTGGCCAATTTTTCCAAATTGGCCTGGCCGCCCAAGAAATCGCCCATCAATATTTCTTTTTGGTTTTGCAAATCATAATTGAAGGCAAAAATCTGGTCCTGGCCGTGCGCGCCGCCAGAAAAATAATAAATATCGAGCATAAAGCTGGCAACCCGCGGCCCGAATTGCCCCGGCGTCCAGACCGCGACAAAATCAAACGGTTCATCAGGATTCGGCTTCGCGACTTGCCCGGCCGGAAGCGTGGCATTGCGCGCGTCAAAATTATCCTTGGCTTCTTTTTTAAACGCCTCGATCTGGCCGTTCACCGCAGCCGCAATCTTTCCGTTAAACACTGCGTCCGCGCCCGCGAATTGAGGATATTCCGCCTTGATATTATAAAATTCATCCGAATGCGCAACCGTAACTATATTCATCCTCAACCCCTCCATCCCCGCCGCTCCCAGCGGGCAAGTCCCGCCGCCGCCCGACTTCACAATAGTTGCCAACTCATTATTCTGCCACCCCAAAACCGCGACAACCGCAACCAACGCAACCGCTACCGCCCCCAAAACCAAATTAATTTTATTTTCCATATTTTCTATTGATTTTAAAACAAGTTCATTAAATCCAGATTAGCCTGAGTTGAAAACAAAATCCAGCAATCGCTGGTTTTTTTAATCTCCTTATAATGCTATTGTCAACTCCGATGCGATGTTTTTTTGGACGAAGTTTGAACTTTTTTTGAGCAAAACTCCGAATAAATTGCGTGCTTAACGCGCAAAACCTGAAAGCTCGAGGACCATGTTGCTAGTGCAATAATCGAAAGACCTCCACGATATCTGGCGATCTGTTTTATAATCCCCCCTGCTGGATGCGTTTTAAAAAAACAGAATGGGCAAAAATAGAAAAATATCTATTGAGTTTTGACCAATCTTTTTTTAACAAGATTGAAATTGTTGCCAATTGAGGCAAGATAACGCGGGCTTATATTGCCGGTTGTTTTTATGTTGGTATATAGCCGAAATACATCTTCATTCGATAACCTGCTTACATTACCAATTAAACCCTCTTTTTTGAGTTGTTCAAACGTTGTAATATCTTCAATATTTGGGTCTTTATTAATCACGATCATGCTATCTTCGTCCAAACATAGGTTATAATTCGTTTTTTTGTCTAAGAAAAAAGCATCAAAAAGTCTTCCATGTGGATTAATTGCAGCTTTATTTTTTTCTTTGTTGAAAAAATGTAAGAATCGCGCGTCTTTGCGACTAAGACAATCATTAAAAAAATCTAAAATTTTATTAAATACAGCATATACGCGCGAAGTTATTGAATAATATAAGATTTTTTCGGTATTTCCTTTTTTAAGAACACCCAATATAAGAACAAAATGCCCGCCATCTGAAATAGAGGGGGCATTCCTACAGTCAATTATATCTCCAAACTCATAGTCCATACTAAAATTTTATTTGCAATCTTAATTCAATACTTCCCTTCCTTTTAGCGTAGCGGCTAAGCTTTGATCTATTATCGAATTGAAGCTTGTTAATCTATAGGGTTTTTCCTTATGAGTTTTAATGCTAAGCGCAATAGCAGTTTTTTCGCCCAATTTGCTTATTACTACATCTATTAAATCCTTTTCATAGGCCGATAAAATCTTTGGATCGTATTTCTTTTTGTTCTTGATTAATTTGCCAAAACTATCTTTGGGAGCTTCTAATTTTACAATATCGGCAAATTGGCTTTTTATTTCTTTCTCTAATAAAGAATCTAAATTGTCAATCTCATTCTTCGTGAATGAAGGCACTGGTCCATAAGAAAGCTTATAATAAGTATCGTTTGTAATGGAGGAGCCTCTTTCAGCGAGAGAAATAAAATCAATGTAATAAAGAAGCTTCATCAACTTTGTAACATAAAGTTGATCCACATTGTCGGCAAGATAAGATACTATGGTTTTTAGTTTTGTTATATCTATTGATGCCATTGTTTTTATTGATATTATCTATAAATAAGTATACGCCAAATCCGCTTAATTATCCATTAACTCTCTTGGAGTAAGTCATTATTTTATAGGTCATTATTAAAATATTTGCAATGTTTGAGCGGTTTTAATGTGATCACTAAGATTGACGGAATTTACAGAAAAGGTAATTTAATAGCAAGCATAAATCTGTAATGAAAAAGTATGCCATATAAAAAAGACCTTCAAGTAGAGGATATCGAGAACTACTTATTGCCAGAAATAAACGATTTTATCGAAAACCTTTTGAATCTATACGAGATTTGCGGTTCCACTGTAAAATTGCCCGTTGGCTATCCAGCGAAAAAAGAGATAAATCCCTTCATGGGAACTACCGCATTCCAAATCTATCAACCATACGGCGCATTTTATCAAACCATTCCGAGTGAAAATGATTTTCTACAGGGAAAATATCAAGATGAGGCCATACTTTTAAATAGCGCGAATCGAAGGCTCTATATTGTTTCTTTGATTAAGAAGTTAGGCGGCATCAATGATGTGCACATCGATAACCCAGAACAAGCATTGGTCAACCGTGAAATGGTTATCTTTTTCTACAAAGATCAATTGATTGATTTATATAATAAAATCGAATTTAAAATCGAAGAAAAAAAACAACGCGAAGAAAAAGAAAAGCAAGAAGCAAGGGGCAAGACACTTGTTATCCATTACGATATTGATAAACGGCAAATGGAATGCGAAAGCAAAACAATAGATGTGTCAGGCTTAGAGGAAACAATATGTCGAGTTGTTTTTTCGAAGGAAGCTAAAACAAGTATTGAATTGGGCGATTTGATTTATGAGTTAACGGGTGAAATATACCAAAAATCGCAACAATCGAGCCAAATAGAGAAATTGCGGCAAGCAACTTATCGCTTAAACGATAAGATTTTGAAAGAATTTAATTTAAAGGATTTTTTTAAATTTTCTACCAAAAAAAGACTGTTAACAGTGAATAGAAACGATTTACTAACAAAAGAGTAAAATTTGGCAACGGAAAACAAAAAATGGCCAATAAAATAGACTAAAAATACAAACAAACCACAAAGAAACAGAAACAACCGTTATTGCTACGCTTAAGGCGTAGTTTTTTTAAAAAACGGATATGCTAATTAAAAGCCAAAAGAATAGAGATATTAAGATCGAGGCGACAAAATCATTGGCTCGGGTTTTTGGGATGTTTTTGGAAATAAACCAAAAAGTAAATCCGCAACTTTCCCAAAAAGTGATTGGTATTTTTAGGTTGGATACCAAAGACATCTTTATTTTGGCCAATATTTTTTTTGCAGGTACTTTTCTTTATAAAAATGAGCCGTTTTATTGCATAGTGATTTGTTTATTCGATTTTCTATTGTTATTACGGCAAAAAATAAGAAAAATCAGCGCGGATTCACAAAACAAAAAATTGACCATTGATTTTTTTAAATAATCAAACTTAAAACACCGTTTTTACACGGTATTTTAAGCTACTAGGTCGACTACTGGCTCCCCCTACTGAACGCACTTAGAACGTGGAGTGGAACAAGGTAGCGAAAGAATTGAAACAATGTATCTTCATGACAAAGACCAAACTACGCTCGGGATTTTATTTCTCGAGCCTTTTTCTTAGTTCATTGATGACCGCTTTCTGCCAGTATTTCATGGAAAACCAGCCGATCAACGGCCGCGCGACTACGCGGAGCCAGCGTTTGTGAATGGCGACTTGGTAAGCGTAATCGATCGCGGTTCCTTGCGGGCATTCGGAAAGCAACAATTCTTCGTGGCCGGAAGTTCCGAATTTAGGGCTTTCGTTATCCGAAATGAACCCTTTTCCCGGGAGTATCCGCGTTTTCATTTTCACCGGAAACTTTTGGCCAAACGATTTGACAGTCGCATCCATTTCCAAATTATCTCCTTCGTGCCTTATGACTTGTATGGATTTCGCAACTTTCGGAAAATACTCAGGATATTTTTCAAAATCAGTGATTACGTTAAACACCTCCGCTAGAGGCGCCTTGATAATCCACTTGGCCTGGAGACTGATTTTTTCTTTCATAACTTTGTGATCAGCTAAGTTTTTAAAAGCCTCAAGGAGTCGAGATTCGAACTCGTGATACCTTTCGATATACCCCGCAGGATGCGGGGCGCGCTCGGCCACAATACGACAGTAATTTAATTAAGTGCGGAGGAGGCGAGATTCGAACTCGCGATACCTTTCGATATATGCGCTTTCCAAGCGCACGCACTCGGCCACTATGCGACCCCTCCTTCGGTACGCCGAAGCTTTAGCAAAGGCGACCTTCGGTACGCCGAAGCTTTCTTGCCCACCGTAGTTTTAACGAAGGCGGGAGCAAAGGCGACCACTCAACTTAAACTCAAATGTCCAAAAATCGGAACAAACTGCCAAAACCAACCATAATGGCCCATTGGGCTCATTCACCCTTACACTGTACACAATTTATATCCCCATTTCAAGGGAAATCCGGCAATACCGCGTTGCCACCGGAAAATTTTGCTGTTACAATCCAAAATCGATCTGTTTTGCGAATATGCCCAAAAACTCTAAAAAAAATCTTTTGCTATTGGCGGTAATTGCCGCTGTTCTTATTTTATACGCGCATTGGGAAACTTATTGGATGCAAATCATACCGACAACGGTTTCAAGCGACAGCCTGCCTGCGGAATTTTCCGGGAAAAAGATTGTTTTTGTTTCCGATGTTCATTGCGGCGAAGGATTCGGGATTGAACGCCTCGATGAATTGGTCCAAAAGATAAATTCACTAAAACCCGATATTGTGCTCATGGGCGGAGACTATGCCAGCCGCGATGGCAAAAATACCGATGCTTGTTTCAACAAAATTACCGGAATCGAAGCACCATTGGGAAAGTTCGGCGTCTTGGGAAACCATGATATTGAAGCTGGCAAAGACCGCGTTCAAAAAGCCATGCGGGATGCCGGCATCACGCCGCTTGTCAACGAAAATAATAAAATCGCCATCAATGAATCAGAAATCACCATCGCCGGCACCGACGAAACCTGGTATGGCAAACCAGACGGCGCCAAAGCAATGGCAAACGCAACCAGTTTTGCGGTCTATTTGAGCCATGACCCGGCGTACTTGGAAAAATATCGACCCGCGGCCCAGCTTTTGCTTTCCGGCCATACCCATGGCGGCCAAATAACATTGTTCGGCATCCCATTCGCGGGATTGATACACGGCCAAAATTACAAATACGAAAAAGGGGTATTCAATGAACCCGGCCGCACGATAATTGTTACCAA
>JBAYLX010000020.1:0-14320 GCA_041663885.1 Minisyncoccota bacterium
GGAGCGGCATAAATGAACTTTCTCATAGTCGCATTAAAAATTCAATGATAATAAAATAACAATTAAAATAAACCAAAACAAATGACTACGCCACCAAAGAAACAAACAGGGTCTCTTTTGGAAAACTCAGTGTTCTATCTTTCATTGCTTCTGCTTGCGTTGATGGTTGGCGCTTTTTTCTATTCCAGATATTTGGTTGATCAAAGTAATGCCGAATTGGCGGAACTTTCTTTGCAAGCTTCGAAGACAAAAACAGAAGAACAAAAGAAACTGGAAGACAGGGTTTTGATGACTCAACAAAAATTGTCGGATTTTTCAAAGAAATTGGAGAATCGGCAATCAAGCGCGGTATTTTTTGGCAATCTTGAAACCTTGATTTTGCCGGAAATTTATTTTTCATTGCTTGATCTTGATTTGCAAAAATCGACTGCGGATATCACCGGACGCGCGGATACGCTTCAGGCGCTTGGGCAGCAAATTTCCATGTTTCGGTCCGCCAGCAATCTCTTGGAAAGGGTTGATCTTACAAAAGTAACCATTGTTGAGGGCGGCGGCGTTGATTTCCAGGCGAGGATCGGCCTTGGCCCGGAGATGGCCGCTTTTAAATAACAAATAACCAATCAGGGTCGCGGAAGTAAAACCGCATCCCGAAATTATAACACAATATGTCTAGAAATTACTTGGAAGCATTTGTAATTATATTGGTAACCATCGCCCTGGGCTATTTTCTGGTGTGGCCTAAAAATGTCGAATTAAAAGATATTCGGGCGCAAATTGATCAAAAAAATGCCGAAATCGAGAACCGCGAAAATTATTATGCGAATTTGGAAATAGCTCTTTTTGACATCAACCAATATGGAGAAATCGTTAAAAAGATCGACACTGCGTTTCCCGTCGATCCGGATGCGCCTTCGTTTATGAATTTTTTGCAGGCGGCGGCGATGCAATCAGGGTTGGTATTGGGAAATGCCGATTATTCCGGTTCCGCCAAAGTCGAGGTGTCCGCGCCGAAAAAAATTGTTGGACAATCTTCCGTTCAACCGGACGTCCCCCAAAGCTATTCATTGCAGAATTATTCCGTATCGGTGCAGTTGACGGGGAATTATGCCAATTTCAAGGATTTTCTATCGAGGATGGAGCACTCGAGCCGTTTGGCTGAAGTGGGAACAATTAACGTGAGCTCTAAAAAAGATGAGAGCGGGAAAAAGGGCGAAAACGAAAAAGAAGAATTGCCGGTATCGATGACCGCTCAAAAACAAGATCCGTCAGAGGCGGTTCTTAATTACAACGTTAAGCTAATCGCTAACCATTATTAATGGAGGCTGGATGTTAAAATTTATAACCAACTATAACCATGGCAATAACTTTTGAAGAAAAAAGTAATATTGGCAAAAATATCGCTGTGCTCGCCATTCTGGTTTTGCTATTGGCGGGCGCGGGGTTTTTCGCATGGAATCTATCCCAAGGTTCGCAGATTGAAACTGTAGTCGTGCCGGTGAATGACGTGCAGATCGATAAAAAGATTTTGAGCGATCCGAGGATCGCGTCTTTGGAATTATTTCCGGAAATACCTCCCGCGACGGTAGGGGATGTGAGGCAGAATCCTTTTGTCAAGTATGTTGCCCCGCCAGAAGATAAGATACAGTCAGCGGATTTAAAAACGGAAACGGAGGATTTAAAAACGGAAGATTCTCAGGCTCCGATGGTCCAGCCATAAAATCTTGGAAATTGGCAGCTGTTTTGCGGTTGGCGTATGCAGTTGACCTTTTATCAAAAAAAATGCCTTTTCTGATCAAACAACTCGTTGAAAATAAAACGATTAGCCAAGAGCAGGCCGCGGCGGTGGAAGCGGAGCTGAAAAACAATCCCGGCAAAACCGAGGAGGAAATGATATTGTCGAACGGGTTGGTCGGGGAGGATAACTTATTCAAGCTCAAGGGGGAAATGCTGGGGATGCCTTTTATTTCAAGCCCGCCCGAAGATATTTCCCTTGAAATTCTCCAAACTATACCCGAGGAAACCGCCAAGTTTTACCGGATGATACCTCTGGGCGAAAAAAAATCCGAGGTGACTGTTGGGATGGTTTATCCCGAAGATTTGAAGGCGCAGGAGGCGCTTAAATTTTTGGCGCGGAAAAACAATTTTGTTTATCAGGTGGTATTGGTTACGCCAAAGATTTTTAGTGATCTTTTGATGAAGTATCGCGATTTGAAGAAGGAAGTTGGCAAAGCGCTTGAAGAATTTCAGGAAGAAGAAACCGGAACCGAAACTGTTCGCAAGCCGCCGATAGATATGGTTTCCGCGGTCGAAGATGCTCCGATCGCGAAAATTGTGAATGTAATATTAAGGAACGCGATTGACGGCGATGCTTCCGATATCCATATCGAGCCCGGTAAAACCAAGCTTCGCGTCAGGTTCCGCGTTATGGGTGAATTGTATTCGTCGATTTTTTTGCCGCTTAACATTGCCAACGCAGTGTTGGCGCGCATCAAGATCATGTCGAATATGAAGATCGACGAGAATCGCGTGCCCCAGGACGGCCGTTTTTCAATGAAAATCGATTCGAAAAGCATTGATTTCCGCGTTTCGACGCTGCCGACCGCTTTGGGAGAGAAAGTGGTGATGAGAATTTTGGATCCTGATGTTGGATTTAAAACGTTCGAAGACTTGGGTTTGGATGGGCGGAACTTGGAATTGGTTCGCAAGGCGGTTGACGAACCCTATGGTTTGATTTTGGTGGTGGGCCCGACCGGTTCGGGCAAAAGCACCACTTTGTACGCGGTTTTGCAGGAAATCAATAATGATAAAATAAATATCATCAGCTTGGAAGATCCGGTCGAATATTTTTGCGATGGCGTGAATCAATCGCAAGTAAAACCGGAAATCGGTTTTGACTTTGCTTCGGGATTGCGCAGTATTTTGCGCCAGGACCCGGATGTAATTATGGTGGGAGAGGTGCGCGACGAGGAAACCGCGCTTTTGACGATTCATTCGGCCTTGACTGGCCATTTAGTTCTTTCGACTCTTCATACAAACGATTCGTTGGGAGTGGTTCCCCGCCTCGTTGATTTGAAAGTCCATCCGTATTTGATTCCTTCGACTCTTAGCTTGGCGTTGGCCCAGCGCTTGGTCAGATGTTTGTGCTCCGACTGCAAAAAGAAAGTTGAGGCGAAGGGATTCCTTAGGGACAAAATAATATCGGAATTTAATGAAATTCCCGAAGCATCGCGCGGTAACGTCAAAATATCGGATCCGGTCGAGATTTGGGAGCCGGTCGGATGCGCCAAATGCCATCGGCAAGGGTTTTCCGGGCGAGTGGGCATTTTTGAAGCTTTGGAGATGACCCCCGAACTTGGAGAAGTGATTCTCAAAAACCTGTCCGGGGCGGCGTTAAGCGCCGAGGGGAAACGCCAGGGTCTGATAACGATGCGGCAGGATGGTATTTTGAAAGCGCTAAGGGGTTTAACAACGATTGAAGAGGTTCTTAAAGCGACCGAAGAAGATATTACCGCTGTGATTGTCGAAAAGGGGTTATGATCGCTTTTCATTTCACAATCAAATGAGTTATAATAATACAATGGAATATTTCCATTGCCCGTTAACCCGCGCGGCGCCGCGGAAAATATATAATTTCATTTATAAATATGTCAGCTAAAACAAACGAAAAAAATGGAGGAGGGAAAAAATTGCTCGTGGTTGAAGACGATCCGTTTTTGTCTGATATTTATAATACCAAATTAAAACAAGCCGGATTTGAAGTTGATCTGGCGATGACGGGCGAGGAATGCATGCAGAAACTTGCGGATGGGAAATATGATCTTATGGTTTTGGATATCGTGTTGCCGCAGCTTGACGGTTGGGAAGTGATGTCGCGCATAAAGGAATTGAGGCGGCAAAACAGCAACCCGGCGTTGAACAGTTTGAAGATTATAATTCTTTCCAACTTGGGGCAGAAGGAAGAGATCCGGAAGGGTTTGGATTTGGGGGCGAACGGTTTCATGATCAAAGCGCATTTTACTCCCAGTGAAGTCGCCGAAGAAATAAATAAAACTTTGCAAGCGGCCAGTTAAGGCGAAAAAATTTCTAATTATCAATTTCTAATTTCTATTAAATTTCTAATTATTTAATTTCTAAATTTGTTTTTCATTAAAAATTTGAAATTATAAATTAAAAATTTTCGTTCCCATGGATTATCCTCAATCGTTGGAAAAATATCTCGAGATGACGGTGCAAAAAGACGCGTCAGACCTTCATTTCGCCGCCGGTTATCCGCCGATCATGCGCATTAACGGCGAATTATGGGCGATACCAAAAGAGCTGGTTTTGTCGGCTCGCGACAGCCAGGGGCTGGCGTTCGCGCTCATGTCTCCGGAACAGCAAAACCAGTTTTTGAAATTCAAAGAAATTGATTTTTCGTATTCGCTCCACGACAAGGAACGCTTCCGCACCAATGTTTTTTTCCAAAAAGGATGCATTTCCTGCGCTTTGCGTTTGATTCCAACCAAAATCAGAACGATAAAAGAACTCAATTTGCCTTTGGTCATGCAGAGATTCGTGGAATCCGAACAGGGGTTTGTGCTTATTACCGGTCCGGCCTCGCACGGCAAATCGACCACTTTGGCGGCGCTGATCGACTCGATAAACCATTCGCGCTGCGATCATATAATCACCATTGAGGATCCGATCGAATATTTATTCAGCCCCGATTGTTCGGTGATCGAACAAAGGGAGCTTAATTCGGACACATACTCGTTTTCAATGGCTCTAAGATCCATGTTCCGCCAAGATCCGGACGTGATTATGATCGGCGAAATGCGCGATTCCGAAACGATTTCCACGGCCTTGACGGCGGCGGAAACGGGTCATTTGGTTTTTGCGACGCTGCATACCAATTCGGCGTCCCAGGGCATCCACCGCATCGTTGATTCGTTCCCGGCCGAGCAACAGTCGCAAATTCGCGCCCAGTTATCATCTTCTTTGCTGGGGATTGTTTCCCAGCGCTTGATACTGTCAAGCAAGGGGTCGATGATTCCCGCGTGCGAAGTGCTTTTCAATAATTTTGCGGTGGGGAATCTCATCCGGGAAAACAAGATCCACGAAATTCCGCTGGTTATCGACACTTCTTCGAAAAACGGGATGATCTCGCTTAACAAATCATTGGCGATGCTTGTTAAAAGCGGAGACATTACTTTGGAAAAGGCGATGTCTTATTCATTAAATCCGCAGGAGTTGGAGGCGTTAATTTAATTGAAAATTTAAAAATCAAAATGAAAAATTTTGGAATTGGAATTTTATTCCGAAAAATTCCAATAATATATTTCCCTTAATTTTGATTTTTGATTTTTACATTTTGATTTTTATGCGTTTCAATTATCAAGCTAGGACAAATAAGGGCGAAACGAAATCAGGGACGATTGAAGCCGAGACAATGCCGGCGGCGGTCGAGGCTTTGCGGTGCGAGGGCCTTTTTGTCACTTATTTGAAAAAGGAGGGAGCAAAGTCGCCCCAAAGAATCCGTTTTTTTGAAGGGGTTTCAAATAAGGATGTCGCGATTTTTTCGCGCCAGCTGGCGGTGATGTTTCGCGCCAATGTTTCTTTGGTTGAATCGTTGCGGACCATCGGCGCCCAGCTGCCGAATCAGAATTTCCGGGAAAAAATACTCAGAATTTCCCAGACTGTCGAGGCGGGTTCGCCGTTGTCGGCGGCATTGGCGAAATACCCCGATATTTTTTCGGTTTTTTTCGTGTCGATGGTGCGCGCCGGAGAAGTTTCGGGAAATCTTTCCGAGCAGTTTAATTATTTGGCCGACTATCTTGAAAAACAATATTATCTTTCCGGGAAAATAAAAGGGGCGATGATCTATCCGGCGGTGATCTGCTCGGTGATGGTCGGGGTGCTTTTCCTTTTGAGTTATTTCGTAATGCCGAATTTGATCGAAATGCTGAACGGCGTTGATATGGAATTGCCAGTTCTGACCAAAATCGTGATCGCGGCCACCAATTTCATCCGCGGCATCGGCGGCGTCATATTTTTGGTTGGCTTGATCGGGCTGGTCGTGCTTGTCATGAGGTTTTCCCGGACAAAGAGAGGCAAGGAATTTTTGGATAACTTTTATTTGCGGATCCCGGTTGTCCGCAACCTTTTGAGGATGCTTTATATGAGCCGCTTCGCGGACAATTTGTCAACGCTGATTACCGGCGGGATACCGATCACCCAGGCGCTGGAAATAACCGGAAGTATCGTGGGAAACACTGTCTATCGCGACGTGATTTTGAAAACGTGCGAAGGCGTGCGCAAAGGGCAAACGATTTCTTCCATCCTTTTCAACTATCCCGAATTATTTCCGCCGATGTTTTCCCAAATGGTTCTTGTGGGCGAGCAGACCGGATCTCTGGACAAAAGCTTGCTGGTGATGGTGAAGTTTTACGAAAGAGAAGCCGACCGGGCGATCGACAGCATGTTGGTGCTTATCGAGCCGGTTTTGATCCTGACCTTGGGTTTGGTCGTCGGGGGTGTGGTGGCTTCGGTAATGATTCCTTTGTATCAGTCAATGGGAAGCGTGTAAAGTGAAATTAGCCAATGTTTTTGGGGTGGTTTTTTGTTTGATTAACCAATATGAAAATATTTCGTGGGAAAAGCAAAGGGTTTACGTTAATTGAGCTGTTGGTGGTGATTGCGATTATCGGTATATTGGCCAGTTTTATTGTGGTATCGACGGGCGAGTCGCGGCTGAAAGCGCGTGATTCGCGTCGGATGTCGGATTTACGCCAGATACCTTTGGCGCAGGAAAATGTAATGAACGATGACCGGTCGTATCAAATTAGCGGTGCCGTTGTCGGCGTTCTTCCCATCATTAAAAATGCGTATGGCCATCAATATATGATGTCGGTTAAAGATCCGAAAGATAGCGGGGGTTATCAATACGTGTGGGTGAAAAATGATGAAGCTTGCGGTAATCTTCCGGTGGGGGCTTATTATTGTGTCGTTGCCAAGCTGGAAGACCGGGGGATTAAATGCGTTTCCGGTGAAGCAAGGTATTTTGTCGTTAACAATTACGGATCAAAAGAGGTTTGCGTGAACACTCTTACTGATTATGCAATCAATCCCCCTGTGTGCGATGTTTGCTTGGCATTGTAGCCGCGCGCGGCGGCTCAGGCTTGCGGATGTTTTGGCGAATCTGCTATAATTAACTTGATTTTAAATGCGGCGATTGGCGGGACGCGGAGGTTGGCAAGGTCATTTGCCAAGCGGCATTTGAAATAATATCTGGCAATGTGATATGATTAAAAGGTCGATGTTGTTATTTGTGGAAATGTTTTTTAAAAATAAAAAATAAAAAAAATGCAATCAATCAAGAAAGAAGGTTTCACTCTTATTGAATTATTGGTGGTTATTGCCATTATCGGTATTTTGGCCGGTATGGTGCTGGTGTCGATGAGCGGGGCAAGGCAAAAAGCGCGCGACGCCAAGCGGCAGTCGGATATGCGTCAGATAATCTCGGCACAGGAGATGGTCTATGGCGTTATTGATACTTATACCTCCACAGCGGCTTCCGGCGATGCGACAGCGACAACGATCGCGGCTGGAACTCCGTCAGTGACCTATATGACAATTCCGGATGATCCAGGCGGTTTTTCAACTGCGGTGGCTTGCGGAACGGTGGGGAGTCAAGGAAATTATTGCGTTGTGGCTAACACGAGCGATTTGCAAAAATTTTGCTATTTCACCCGTTTGGAAACAAAGGCAAAATATTATACTGCTTCCCAAGGGGGTAATGTTGAGAAGGCGGTTGCCGCCGAGCCGACATTGGCAGATTGCAACGTGGCCAGCTAAATTGGCTAAGTTGATTTGGAAACCGGCATATAGTTGCCGGTTTTTGTTTTGTCGCCTTTGTGTTAAAATAGAATAACGAATATGAAAATATTTTTTCCGTTGAATGATCTAAAAAAATATTCAAAAATTTATATTTTATTGACGGTGTTTTTGTTTGCAGTCGGGATTACGGTTCAGATCGCGGCGATTAAATTGGCGGGCGGTTTTTGCTATTACCGGGAAGCGCAAAGCTTACAGATTAAATATGTTGAAGCGGGGTTGGGGTCTAATTCCGTTAAGACGCTGATATCGGCCAAAGGCGGGAATTTATTGGCAGAATCCGGTTCCGGTTGTTTTTTTGGTATTATTATATCGTTTTTATTTATTTTTTATTCGCGGTTTTTTATTCTGCCGGCAAATATTTTTTTACCATTGAATGATTTTTTCCTTTGCGGTTATGCCCGAATACGCCCGCCGACGACCGCTTAGAGTTGCAATGGTGTTTATGGATTCTAAAACTTGGATGATTGTCAAACGTTATATTCTTGGGGGCAAGCAATTTTGAAGATAGCCAGGGGAATCTATCGTTTGGCGATCAAAAACCGATGCTAATCAATAAAAATAAAAGAATCCGCGGGTTCAAAGAAGGTTTTACTCTTATCGAATTATTGGTGGTTATCGCCATTATCGGTATTTTGGCCGGCATGGTGCTGGTGTCAATGACCGGATCGCGGCAAAAAGCGCGCGATGCGAGGCGGCAGTCGGATATGCGTCAGATAATCTCGGCGCAGGAGATGGTCTATGGCGTAAAAGACAGTTATTTTATTTTTGGCGCGGCGAACACCCATATGACCGCGCTTAACGGAGCTGCGGCAATTGCAATTAGCGATGGAATAAAAACTTATGTGTCGGTTCCGCAAGACCCGGGCGGGTTTTCAAGCACGGCGCTATGCACCACGGCAAGCCCTCAAAAACAATATTGCACGATTGGTAACACCGGTTTGGGCCAGCAGTTTTGTTATTACGCGCGGCTTGAGCTGCCGGTTGGCACCAGCAACTATGTTGTTGCCAGCCAAGCGGGCGTTTTATTGAAAACCAACAAACCGGCCAATCATGCCGGTTGTATCGTGTCGCCTTAATTGACATTATGGATTTATTATTTTGGTATGTTCTTGCTTCGATATTTGCGGTCGGAATTGTCATTGGCAGTTTTTTGAATTGCGTCATTTGGCGTTCTTATGATAACGAGAGCATTGCGAAAGGCCGGTCGCATTGCCCAAAATGCCGGCACAAGCTGGCGTGGTTTGACCTGGTGCCGCTGATCAGTTTTATTTTTTTGCGGGGCAAATGCCGTTACTGCAAAAAAATGATTTCGTGGCAATATCCGGTGGTGGAATTCGCGACCGGAGCGTTGTTCGTGATATTTGCCCGGTTGTTCGCGATGGAAATTTTCTATGGGCAATTTTTCGCCTTTTCGCTGGTCCAGCTTTTGGCTTATTGGGTGATTTTGTCGGCGTTGGTCGTGATTTTTGTCGCGGATTTGCGTTGGTATTTTATTCCCGACGGCGCCCTGATTTCGGGTTTTGTCGCGGCGCTGGCATTGCGCGGTTTGCAATTCGCCCAAAGCGGATATTCTTTTGGCCAGTTTGATCTCCAAATATTGATCAATCCGTTGCTTTCGTCGTTTTTTTGCGGCGCGTTTTTTTTGGCGATTTTCTTATTGTCGCGGGGTAAGTGGATGGGGTTTGGCGATGTGAAATACGCGCTTTTGTTGGGAATGGTTCTTGGCTTTCCCGATTCCTTGATCGCGCTATTTTTGGCAAATTTTTTTGGTGCTATAATAGGATTGACATTGATTTTGGCCAAAATGAAAAATATGAAATCGGAAATTCCGTTCGGGCCGTTTCTGGTGGCGGGGACGCTGGTCGCGCTTTTCTACTCGGATTCGATCATTAGCTGGTATCTGTCGGTGAGTTATTGACCGGATAAAAAATCAAGGACTCAAAAATTATAAATTTAGAAATAGATTTAGAAATGGAAAAATTGGATTTAAAACAAAAAGCAAATATCGCAAAAACCGGTTTTACGCTCATTGAGCTGATGACCGTAATGGCGATAATTTTTATAATGAGCATTCTGGCGGTATCGAATTACCATCAGGGGGGCAGCCAGGTTGTTTTGGACGTGGAGGCGAATCGTTTCGCGCAGGATTTGCGCCGGGTTCAGGAATGGTCGATGGCGGCGCATCAGGTGGCCGGTGTGGCAAAAAAAGGGTACGGGATATATGTTTCCGCGGTAAGCGGTTCCTACATTGTCTATACCGATAATAACGGGAACGGGATTTATGACGCCCCGTCTGAATTGTATGAAACAGTGGTTTTGGACAAAAAAGTTGAGATATCATCGTGCACGCCCAATCCGGCCAGCGTTGATTTCATGGTGACCAGTCCGGTCACCAAAATAAACGGAGGCGATGCGACCACAGTGCAGAAGGTGCAGATTTGGCTTAAAAACAACCATAATATGAAGCGCACGGTAACTGTGAATAAGGCGGGTTTAATTTATGTTGAATAACCAGACAAAAACTGCTGACATAGGCCATCAAGGGTTCACTCTTATCGAAGTAATCACTGCCCTGACCATAATAATGGTGGGTATTATCGGGGCTTTCCAGCTCGTGAATCAAAGCCTCGCAACGTCGAATACCACATCGATGCAGTTGACGGCGGCATATCTCGGCAAAGAGGGGTTTGAAATCGTCAGGAACATTCGCGACGACAATTATTTGAAATATCTTTTCAGCGAAGGCGATGACGGCTACGAAAATTTGGATACTGCCTGGATGAACGGGTTGGCTTCAAACGGGTCGCCGTATTCCCGGGACTGTTCGGCCGGATGCGGCGCGGATTACACGATGCGCCAACTTGAAACAGGATGGGCCGGCCAAAAACTGAAGCACGACGGCAATTTTTTCAATTATACGACCGGCAGCCCAACTCTTTATCAGAGGATTATCAAAGTCACGCCCAAGCCGAGCGTCGCGGATACCGATTATTTGAATGTTTCGGTCAAGGTGATTTGGAGCGACAGAGGGAAGTCGCGTTCAATCGAGATCCAGGAAAATCTTTATAACACGTGGCCTCAATAAAAAGTGCGAAGCGCAAAGCTAAAAGCGAAAAGTAAAAATACAAAGAATGGATTTAATAAAAAAAATTAAAAAAACATTGCCCGAAAGGAGCGGGTTCACGTTAGTCGAGATATTGGTATCGATCTCGATTTTCGCGCTGGCGATGACTGTTGTCACGCAATTATTCATTTATTCCTTGCGCGCTGAAAAGCGCTTGGTGGCGCATTCGCAATTGATCAACGAAATGTCATATAATATGGAGCATTTCGCCCGCGACATAAGGATGGCCAAAAAAAGGCTTCAGGCGGACCCGGCTCCTTATTGCTTGTCAACGGTGGGAGTTAATTTTGATGAAATCAAAACCGGGGGGATCGTTACCGGGTTGAAATTCAAAAATACCAATTTGAGCGGGGGGATAGATTGTATCCAGTATTATGCCTGCAATCCGAGCCAACCTTGCTATTCTTCCCTGGGGCTAGGCGCGCTTGGTTATTCGGGCGTGACCGCATTAATAGAAAGTCACGCGGGCACCAACGGTACGTTTGACCTTCCCGTAACGTCGCCGAAAATCAATATAACCAATTTCAAGTTGGTGGTGGTCGGCGAATCGCAAGAGGATGAAATACAGCCGCGCGTAACAATGTATATCCAAGCGAAAAACGAAGAAAACGAAGTGCTGGAGAGTCAGCTCACGGTATCGCAGCGCGATATCGATTATCGCGAAGATTAGTTTTCTGCTATATATATGACGATTACTGTCCAAACCATCAAATCATTCTTGAAGTTCAACCGCCGCCAGGGGCGGCGGGGAATCGCGATTTATTTTGCCGCGGTGACGCTGATGATAGTTTTGGCGCTGGCTTTAGGGGTCAGCCTGATGTCGATCTACCAATTGAGGAATGTGAATGAGGCGGTGGTTTCGGTCACCGCGTTTGCCGCGGCGGAAACCGGCATTGATCTGGCGCTGGCCACTCCCGCCGCATTGAATAATGGATGGAGCTTGCTTGATCAGCCGATTGGCAATGCCAGATACAGTGCGACTTCGTTTGAATGCGGCGCGGGCAACGCTTACTGGTGTTTTAGGTCAGTGGGCACTTATCGCGGCACGCAGCGGGCGATACAAATCCAGCAACCAAAATGACCAAACAAGAAGCCAAAGAACGGATAGCAAAACTGTCAAAATTAATTAATCGCTATCGCTATGTTTACCACGTGCTTGATCGGCAGGAGATAGCCGAATCGGCGCTTGATTCCTTAAAAAAGGAACTTTTTGATTTGGAAGCGCGTTATCCGGAATTTGTCTTTCCGGACTCGCCCACCCAGCGCGTGGCCGGCAGACCGCTGGAAAAGTTTGTGAAATACGAGCACAAAACGCCGATGATTTCATATAACGACGCGTTTTCCGTCCAGGACGTCAACGATTGGCTGGATCGGGCCAAAAAGTTTCTTTCGAACGAAGAAATTTCCCGGATTGATTTTTTTTGCGAGCCCAAGCTTGATGGATTGGCGATTGAATTGGTTTATGAAAACGGAGTTTTGGAGGTTGGCGCGACGCGCGGCGACGGCCATATCGGGGAAAATGTCACCCAGAATTTGAAAACCATTGAGGCAATTCCGTTGCGTTTGCGCGAGGCTGCGGATATTGTCAAAGATTTGGCGGCCGCCGGATTGGAAAGAATGGCAAGCGCGATCAAAGTGCGCGGTTTGGACGAATTGGCGGTGCGCGGCGAAGTGGTTATTGCCAAGCGCGAATTTGAAAAAATCAACAAACGGCAATTGGAAAACGGATTGGAGTCGTTTGCCAATCCGCGGAATCTGGCGGCCGGATCAATCCGCCAGCTTGATCCCAAAATCACGGCTTCGCGGCATTTGGATTCCAATTGTTACCGGCTGGTGAGCGATTTTGGGCAAACTGCTCATGAAGAAGAACACAAATTTTTGGAAATCGCCGGTTTTAAAACCAATAACAAATTCAGCAAATATTGCAAAAATCTTGCCGAAGTTTTTGCGTTCCGGGAATATTGGTACAAAAACCGCGCAAAATTGCCGTATGAAATCGACGGCGTGGTGGTGCAAATAAATAATAACGAGTTATTTAAAAAACTGGGTGTTGTCGGCAAGGCGCCAAGAGGCGCGATCGCTTACAAATTTCCATTGAAGCAAACCACGACAATCGTCGAGGACATCCAGGTGCAAGTAGGCCGCACCGGCGCATTGACACCGGTGGCAATTTTAAAGCCGGTTGAAGTGGGCGGGGTGATGATTTCCCGCGCGACGCTTCACAACGAAGATGAGATCCGGCGTTTGGGGCTAAGGATCGGCGATACCGTGGTGGTGGGCCGCGCCGGAGATGTGATCCCCGATATCATGAAAGTTTTGCCGGAGTTGAGGGACGGCTTGGAAAAAAATTTTAGCATGCCCAAAACCTGTCCAATGTGCGGCGGAGAAGTGGTGAAAAAAGAGGGCGAGGTGGCAAGCCGCTGCGCCAATCGGGATTGTTTCGCGGTGCAAGAACGGGCATTAGGGCATTTTGTTTCACGGGCGGCATTTAACGTTGACGGCTTGGGGCCAAAAATCATTAACCACCTTTTGGATGTGGGTTTGATCCGCGATGCGGCGGATATTTTTGATTTGAAAGAAGGAGATTTGATCCCGCTGGAACGGTTTGCGGAAAAATCCGCGAAAAATTTGGTGGAATCGGTACAGAATAAAAAATTAATTTCTTTGGCGAGATTTATTTACGCGCTGGGAATCCGTAATGTGGGCGAACAGACCGCGCGAGCGCTGGCGGATAATTTCGGCGATTTTGAAAAAATTAAAACCGCGCCGTTGGAAGACCTGCAAACCGTGATGGACATCGGCCCGGTGGTGGCCGAGTCAATTTATGATTGGTTTGCCAATAAAAATAATCTAAAACTTATCGATAAATTATTTGCCGCCGGAATAAAAATCGAATCTTACCAAAAACCCAAAGGCAAACTGGCAGGCTTGAGTTTCGTGATCACCGGAACATTGGAATCAATGAGCCGCCAGGAGGCCAAAGACCGCATCCGCGAATTGGGCGGTACCGCGGTTGAATCAGTTTCCAAAAACACCGCTTATGTTGTAGCGGGTGCCAACCCCGGATCAAAACTTGCCCAAGCACAGAAATTGGGCGTGAAAATTTTAAGCGGGGACGAATTTAAAAAATTGTTTTACTAGGTATGGACTAGCTTTGTAAGGTTGTTTGTGTTTGGTATAATTAAACAAATGATTTTAAAAATCTGTAACTCCCTGAGGTCTTGCCTCAGGGTTACAGATTTCGAGGATTCCAAAGGGGTGCCCCCTTTGGTCGATCTGCAGGGTCAACGCCCTGCAGTATCGAAATTCATTTGGAAAATA
>JBAYLX010000021.1:0-14292 GCA_041663885.1 Minisyncoccota bacterium
ACTCCCTGAGGTCTTGCCTCAGGGTTACAGATTTCGAGGATTCCAAAGGGGTGCCCCCTTTGGTCGATCTGCAGGGTCAACGCCCTGCAGTATCGAAATTCATTTGGAAAATATAATTTTTACGGGTCTTACCCCGCGTACTCGCGGGCGGTTAGACCCTGACAATGAATTTAATTCAAAATACCATTGAAGGGTCTAACCCCTGCGATTACACAGGGGTTAGACCCCAAATACAAATGCCACGATGAGCGGTTACGTTTTGGTTCTGGTAAATCTGATTTTATATTTGCGCGCCGAAGCTCGCAGTTTCAATTATCTGCATTATCGTGGTTCCGATTTCGGTTTTGCGGTCGAGATTTTGGCATTCTTTTTCGTGTTCGGTTCCGCAATAGGCGCCGCAGCCGCCGAAACCGCATCCGGACGGCGATTGGATGATGAAATCAATCGTTGCAGAATAGTCTTTGCCGCTTTCAAAGACATAGCAATATTCCGAATAGAGCTGGCCGGCGCCGATGTCGCTGCCTACGTAAAGCGTTAATTTGACTCCGCTTGCCGTAGTTCCCGAGTTTGCGCGAGGTTTATTGTTATTTTCATACAGTTTGGGACAGCCGATTGCAACCGGATTTTCCCCGGCGGCAATGATTTTTGCCATCGGCGGCCATTGTGCCGGATGCCAAATGTCGGTGCCGAATTTTTCCGGGTACTTGAAAGAAAAGCCGGCAGTTTTATCCGCATACGTGAGCCAATCGCCGGTTTGGGCCGGAGATACTTCCGGCGCCGGAGGAATCTCTATAGACCCGGAGAAATTTCCGGGTGTTGCCGCCGGCGCCGCTGGTTTTGGCCGCGCCACAAAAAACCAAATACCCGCCCCAACTGAAAAGAGAAAAACAATAAATATCAATAGTATGATTTTTTTAGCCATAATTTTTCTTAACAATTAAATTTTGAGTTAGAGTTTGCAGCTACGGATGGTAATTTTGGAATACTGCCAATATTTAATCATAGATAGCCTAGTTTTTTGAATAATTCGATTGAGGGCGGGGTTAATTTCAGGTTCTTTAATTCTTTTGGGTCGGTCCAGCGGTATTTTAAGAGGTCGTCATCGAGGCTGATTTTGATTTCATCGGAGTTTTTGTCATTGATTACAACTTTATAAACAAAAAAATCCATTTTGCAGATTACTTTTTCCCCGGTTTGCAGGGTTTTTATCGATTCGCCTTTTCCGGAGTCATCGACCAGAACGATTTTATATCCGGCGGCATCAATCCCCACCTCTTCTTTAATTTCTCTTTTTAGGGCTTGCTCTTTATTCTCGCCTTCTTCAACGCCGCCGCCCGGAATGTGCCAGCAATCCGAATAAACTCCGCCTTTTTGCGCGTCTTTCATCCCCTGGAAAAATTTGCCGTCCTTCGCAAAAATCAACGCGGACACAATATTTCTCTTTATTTGTTTCATTTTTTACTGCTTAGAGCTATCAGCTTCCATCTTTGCTAATTTTGTATAATAGTCAGGCAATTCATTCAAGTGGGCGAGCGCGATTTTGCCGGTCATAACCGGATCATCGTTAGTTACGTTTGTGCGCGAATTGCAAGTGCCATGCTCCAATTCCACATCCATGCCCATCCGGAATTGTTCAAAGTTGAACTTGCTCCAATCAACCCCCAATGATTCGCCGATGTTTTTTGCTTCTTCAAGAGTAAAATGTGTTTTTGGCATATGTTTATTTTATATTTATTCCATCCTACCAAAAAATCGCTCGAATAGCGATTTTGTAAAATAATTAGCTGATAATTGCGAAGTTGGAATGAATTCTAAATCAAACGAGTATTGCGATAATAATATTTAAGAGGCATTTGTGAACATTTTTTAAAAGATTTTTATTTTTAGAAGGTACTTATAAAAAAAGAATTGGCTAAGAAGTGAGCTACCAACTCCTTAACCATGAGTCTAAATAGTGTGGATGGGCGGCTGATTTAATATTCAAAAATATAGCACCCAGTGTGTCCTTCATTTATCATTTTTTTCCACCCCGAAATTCCTACTACTGCTTCGTCGCCGACTCTATTTATATTGTAACCGGCGACTATTACATCTCCTATTTCCAGTGCAAAGAGCTTCTCGCCAGTTTCGTTTTCTAGAGAATCCATAAGGTTCTTATGGATATCTACAAAGCTTTTCGTACTAATAAGGACGTAGTCTTTGCCTGAGTACGTCCATAGGGGTTTTAAGCAATCCCCTGTTTCAGTGCAGTTTGTCGCTCCAGTCAGATTGCTGACTGTAATCTCGCGGTAGATTGTGTCTACCGAAATGCCCATGTTGCCGGTGTTGAATTCGTAATTTTCGGCAACAGCTATTCCTATTCCGCAGAGACCCAATAATACAAAAAGGGTCGCTAGAGTTGCTATGAATTTCATTTTATCCTCCAAATCAACTATAAACAATATTTGTGATTTGTCAAGGTCTACGCAATTGTTTCTTATGTTGGCATCATATTTAAATCCTTAACAAAAAACCGCCCATTTTTGGGTGGTTGATTGTCAAACTTAAAATCGGGAATCAGAAGATTATCAGTTCTTGCCGAGCATCAGGATCCTTTTTTTGAAGCCGCCGTTTTTCTTTCTTTTTTCTGTCTCGATAATATCAATATCTTCCCTGGTTTTGCCTTTCGCTTCAAGGATTGAATCGATTATTTCATAAATATCCGCAAGCTCGACGATGATCTCTTCGGTTTCGGTTGCGTTTTGCAATTCGGTTGCTTCTTCGACAATCTTTTTTAGCAAATATTCCAAGTATTCATTGTTATCGTCCATGATCCTTATTTTGATCTCGATCCCCTCGTTTTTTTTGATGATTTCCGGTATCCGGTCTCTCACGAGTTTGGGATATTCGGTTTCGATATTAAGATTTGAGTGATTGAATTCCATGCTTTTGATTATTTTTTAAAATAATTAATTAAAGCGGCATAACCTTCCTGGCTCAAAAATGGCTCTTTTAATGTGTCAAAACTTTTCGGATCGACCCAGACGATATTGTTGTGATCCGGCGATAAAACGATCTCCCCCGAAAAATATTCGGCCTCATATACCGTAATGAAAATATCTTGTCCATCTTTAGACGCGCGGTATTGGAAAGCAGGTTTATCGATTTTATATTGGACATTGCCGCCGATTTCTTCGGCGATTTCGCGCTGTAATATTTTTTCAAGTGGAACATTGCGTTCATCGCGGTTTATCCGGCCGCCGGGCAAATCAAAAAAACCGCTTTCCGCGTCTCTTAAAAACAAATATACCCCATCTTTTTTTAAAAGCACCTTTAAACTAACCTGATATGAAGCTAACTCGTTTCCCATGTCTTTTTTTTGATTAAATTATCTTACCAAAAAAACGGCAGAATCGCCACTCCCGCGCAATAAAAAAACCACCTCGGGTTAAATCGAAAAGCACAGAGGCAAGACCTCTGTGCTTTTACCTTTATTATTTTAAAACGAAAAAACGGGTTTTAACTCGTTTTCCGCCGAACCGATAGTTCGAAATTCTGTACAGAGCTGCGGGACATGGATTCGAACCATGATAAACGGATTCAAAGTCCGTTGTCCTACCATTAGACGATCCCGCAATTTTTACATATTCCGCTGATCCATCCTTGGATCTTGCGGTTTAGGTTGATGCTTTTCGTTACCGTAATTCGTAATAATCCAAAATATTTATCACCGGAATTTTTTCTTTTTGAGTTCAATTTATTTTTCTTCCAAACAATTTTATTAAGCTCATCGATCGAAAAACCTGTTGTTGCTGACCAATATTTTCTGACTTCAACGATTCTCTCTTTTGCGCTTTCGTGGATATAGATCGAAAGGTTAATTCGTTCTTCTGTAACGCCACAGCACTCATTTAACCATTTTAAAGCCATTTTTACAAGTTTGGGATCAGAATTGCCGATAATTACACTAGTTCCTTTTGTTCTTTCTTTGGTTCCTTCGGCCCAATATAATGCGGCACCAATTAATAACAAATCTTCCTTGTTTGTTCGCTTGATCTCGCTTTCGGCTTTTTCGATAATTTGTTTCGTGATTAAAACTTTCTTATTGTGGCAAGCTTGAGCCGCTTTTCGTTGCGCCAGTTTCCTTTTTTCGGTGATTTTCTGCTTTGATGCTTTTGCTAATCCAATTTCGCGCAGCCATAATGACAGTGTCGATTTTGCCACTGGTACCTGTTTTAGAATCTCATCATACGTCAGCCCTTGCTTTCTTAGGGAGATAGCGTTAGTTTTTTCAGATTCTTTCGCAAGCATAATAGAACTACGGTTATAATAACCATATTATAACACCCTAGTTTCAATGATACAATGCCGCATGATTTTAGTTATTTAATTGCTTTTTAATAATCGAGGTTGTAAAATAATTTAATAATAAAAAAATATGCACAAAAAAACCATCTGCGTGGCGATTGTGAGTGTGGCGGCGATTGCGTTAGTGCCGGGTTTTTCATTGGCTTCGAACCGGGGCGGCAATTATGACAATGGTTATCGCGGCAATAATTACGGCGACCATTCAGATTATAATTACGGGAATAATCATGGTGGGGGGAATTATGATTATAACAATTACCGTTCTGTTCGCGTGATCCAGGACAACAGCCATCGGAACGCGGCCGCATACCCCAGCTATATTCCAAGCAATTATTATGGCAATTGCAATTATAATTACAATTATAATTATGGCTATAATAACTATTATCAAACCGGCCAAACTTATTACAATTCCGCTGCATATTGCCAGCAAACAACAATGGCTAATTGCCCGTGCCAGAATCAATATTACCAGAATTATGCTCCGGTGGTGTATCGGACTTATTAGGATCCGCGCCAATCAACAAAAAAAGCCGCTTTTATGGGCGGTCTTTTTTTTGTGAAATTTATGCGGCGCAGGAATCGACGATGGCCAATTCCAACGGGAGCTGCGGGATTGGAGAATATTTAATTTTTTCCTGGGCTGCCAGAAAAAATTCAACGGTTTTCTTGATATTGGCCTCCCCCATCGCCAATGTTTGTTTGCGCAAAAGTTCGAATTCTTCGTCCGTGTATCCGGCGACCATGAAATTATCGTTTTTGGCATCTTTTGCGCTCGTGATCGACAGGATGAGCATTTGCCGCAGGTAATTAATCACGCTCTTGGCGTATTCGGAAACGTCATAACCTTTTTCCACGACCACATTGAGGTAATTGATCGCCGCCGAAGCGTTTTTTTTCGCGACAATATCAATAAATTCGCCCACTGATTTTGATTCGGCGATACCCAGGATGTCGCGGATATCCGCGGCTTTGACTGCGGTTTTCTTTGCCGATCCGGCATAGACCAACACTTGGCCCAAAAGGCTTTCGGCATCGCGCACCGAACCGCCCGAACTTAACGCGACAAGTTCCAGGGCGGTTTTTTCAACCTTGATGCCTTCATTATCGGCCAGTTTTTGCAAACGAGCCGTCATTTCGGGCAAAGCCAGTTTGCGAAAATCAAACCGTTGGCACCGCGATAAAATCGTGGGCAGTATTTTGTGCAATTCGGTGGTGGCAAGGATGAAAATCGCGTGGCCCGGCGGTTCTTCCAGTGTTTTTAGCAAGGCGTTGGCCGCGTCTTTTGACAGTTGGTGGCATTCGTCAATGATGAATACTTTGTATTTGAGCTTGGTGGGCGCGAATTTTATGCCTTCGCGCAGTTCGCGGATGTCGTCGATGCCCCGATGCGATGCCGCGTCGATTTCAATCAAGTCGATTGCCCGTCCCGAAGAAATTTCCAAACAATTGGCGCAATGGTTGCAAGGCTCGGATTCATCGGGTTTGCGGTTGAGGCAATTTACCGCTTTGGCAATGATCCGCGCCGTGGTGGTTTTGCCGCACCCGCGCGGCCCGGAAAACAAATAAGCGTGCGCCACGTGGCCGCTTTTGATCTCGTTGGCAATGGTGGTGGTCACGTGATCCTGGCCGACGACATCGGCGAAGGTTTGAGGACGGTATTTTCGATAAAGCACTAAGTTCTCCATAAATCCAAATTTTCAATTTTCAATTTTCAATTTTCAATAAATTTTCAATGTATCAATGAATCAAACGGAATGTGCATTTGTATTTTGTTTGAAACATTGAAAATTGTAACATTCATTGGAAATTGGAATTTGGAAATTGGAATTTTACTTCTTAAATACTATAAATTTGTAGCCGATGAAGTTCCAGGCGAAGGTGATGATCGTGGCGCCGATGCCGCCCAGGTTGCCCCAGGATTTGGCGTCCAGGCCGAATTGCGGGCCGATTATGTTCACAATCGCGTGGGCAACGGATAAATTGATGATCAAGCCGGTGAGCGTCACCGCGAAAAACTGGATGAATTCCTTTTTGACGTTGGAAGTTTCTTTCTTTTTGAAAGCCCAATATTTATCAGGTATGTATTTTACCACGGTCGAAATAATAAACGATAGGCCTTTGAGGAAAACGTAAACCGGGCCGCTGCTGGCGGAAGCCAATCCCATTAAAATATTGAGCGCGCCCAGGTCAAAAATCGTGGCTAGCACGCCGACCAGCAAGAATTTCGCCAGTTGGTAGATCGAAAGGTATTTTTTGCCGATGAGCGAAGCAACCCACAATCCAATTGCGGCCATTACCGTGAAAATCGGGATGATTGACCAGAGCAAAGAATAAAACGGCTCCGGCACCATGGGCTGGCCGGTAGCGGAACTGGCCGCGTTTTTCAGCAAATCAAAAAAATACAGCCCGGTAACGGCTCCGATCCCCATGGCAATAATCGCATCTGTTTTGTTCATTTATTTTTTGTTTTGATTATATTGCTGTATTTTATCACATGCGCGTTCTTGGGGGTATATTGACAATAGCCAATCCTTTGTTAAGATAAAAATGTGGCGAAATTCGATGGGAATACACAAGGAAAAAAGCAAAATATCGCGCATCTGTATGAGCCTCTTTTGATCGGAGGCGCTTTTAAAAAAATATCATTCGCGCCTCCTTCAAAGGGGGCGTTTTAGATGGAAAAGCTATTTAACCAAAAAAATAAACTATGAATTCAATACTTGATTTGATCGGAAATACGCCGCTGGTGGAGATTAGGAAATTAAATCCGAATCCGAATGTTAAAATTTACGCGAAGCTCGAAGGCAATAATCCTACCGGATCGATAAAAGACCGCATTGCGTTGGCGATGATCGAGCACGCGGAAAAGACCGGCGCGCTGGTGAAGGGCAAGACCATAATTGAGCCGACCAGCGGCAACACCGGCATCGCGGTGGCGATGGTGGCGGCGATGAAGGGTTACAAGGTCATTATCGTGATGCCCGAACACATGAGCATCGAGCGCCGGAAAATGATCAAAGCTTATGGCGCGGAATTGATTTTGGTGAAACCCGAAGAATGGCGCGACGCCGCGATCAAGAAAGTGAAAGCCATGGTGGCCGCCGACAGCAATCTGGTGATGCTCAACCAATTCGAGAACCAGGAAAATTGCGACGTCCATTACCGCACGACCGGCCAAGAAATAGTTGACGGGATCAAAGAAGGCGTGGATTATTTTATTGCCGGCGTGGGCACGGGCGGAACGATCACCGGTATTTCCCGCCGCTTGCGCGAAAAATTCCCCCAGGTGCGGATCATCGGCATCCAGCCGGCCCAGGGAGACAAGATCGAGGGTTTGAAATCTATTAAAGACGGATATGTGCCGCCGATCCTCTGCCCGAGCCTGCCTTGCGCGGATCATTCGAAGTCGCTTATTGAAATAATCATCGATGTCGATTCCGCGGGCGCTTTTGCGGCCGCGAGAGATCTCGCGCAAAAGGAAGGATTGTTCGTTGGCGCAAGCTCGGGCGCGGCAATGGCGATGGCCATCAATTACGCCAAAAAAATCGACAAAGGCACGATTGTGACGATTTTCCCTGATCGCGGCGAAAAATATTTGAGCACGGAAATGTTTAGCGCGTGATTTTTTGTTCCAATGGATCACCCCCTCCGCAGGGGGTGATTTTTTAATCGAATATTTAGTTTGCCGGGTGTATGCTGATCGCGGTGCGGGGCGGTTCACGCAAAAAAACCAAGCTGTAGCCGGAATATGGCCATTGACAAAATAAAACTTTGTTTGTTACAATTAATTCATAGACACGAAAAATATGAATTCACTTGGGATTTCGAAAAAATCGTTGGGAGTTAAATTCACCCTTATTTGTTGAGAGGGCAGGTTTTTGTCGAATATTAACCAATCTGCACCTCTCTAAAAAGAGGTTTTTTTATATACAATATAAACTTATGAATACGTTACTTGATTCCATCGGCAATACGCCGCTGGTGGAAATTAAAAAATTAAATCCCAATCCCAACGTGAAAATATTGGCCAAACTCGAAGGTTTCAATCCGGCCGGATCAATGAAAGACCGGGTGGCTCTGGCGCTGATCGAAGATGCCGAAAAAACCGGCTTATTAACAAAAGATAAAACCATTATTGAAATTACCAACGGCAATACGGGCGTGGGAATCGCGATGGTCGCGGCGGTCAAGGGATATAAAGCGATTATCGTGGCGCCGGAAACAGTCAATGAAGATCGCTGCCGGGTGATCACGAGCTTTGGCGCCAAAATTATACTGGTAAAGCCGGAAATGTGGCGCCAGGGCGCGATCGATATGGTCAATAAAATGGTGGCCAATGATCCTAGTTTAGTGGTTTTAAACCAATTCGCGAACAAAGAAAATTGCCTGGCGAATTACCGCGCCACGGGCAAAGAGATAATCAGCCAAGTGAATGGGCCGATCGATTATTTTATTTCTTGCATTGGGACGGGCGCAACAATATCGGGAATCGCGCGCCAGTTGAAAGACCACGATCCTCAGGCCAGGGTTGTCGGCATCCAGCCGAGAATATGGGGCAGCGGTTCTTCGATTGAAACCAATGTAGATTTACCGGTTGCCGCCGCTACCATCCCCTGCGTGGATCGCGCGAACGTGCTGGTTGATTCCATTGTTGAAGTTGGCGAAAAAGAGGCGGCGGAAATGGCGCGGCGCATCACTTTGGAAGAAGGCATTTTTGCCGGGATAAGCTCGGGCGCAGCCATGATTGTGGCGCAGCATTACGCCCAAAAAATCGGCAAAGGCACAATTGTCACGATTTTCCCCGATCGGGGCGAAACATACCTTGCCACGGAAATATTCAAATCATAAGACAAAAAAAACGGCGCGAAGCCGTTTTTTTTGATAAAGCAGGAATTATTTTTCCGAAAGCTTGTCTTTCAGGTTTTTGATTGCTTCCGCGGCGGCGTCTTTGCCGCCCAGGCCGAAGGCCAGGCCGAAGGCCAGCGCGAACATTCCCACAAAACCATTGATTACGGTGCTGATTATTGCTTGCGCCACTCCCAGCTGGAGCAAAATTGCCAGCGTCGCGAAAGTGTAGATCGCGCCGCGCACGATCGCACCCAAAAGATTGCTGTATTTAATTTCCAATTTTCGCACCGAGGCTTTGATTAATTTTTCAAGGATGTCGGCAACCACGATCGATACCACGAAAATCGCGGCGGCGACAATGACGTTGGGAAGCCATTCCAATACGCGGGTCAAAAATCCCGCGAATGCAATCAAACCAAGTATTTCAACCGAAATTTGCAGGAAAATTATTACCGCAATCCATTTGATGATCGCGCCGAAAAATTCGGAGGGGTTCACGCGGATATCCGCGCCTTCCAAGGCGTTTTTCCAGCCGCTTTTCTGGAAAAACGAATCAAAATTGATCCTTTTCAAAACTCGCGCGAAAATTTTTCCCAGCGCTGAGGCAACGATCCAGCCGATGATGAAAACCAGCACGGCAATGCCGAATTTCGGCAAAAATTCAATTGTAGTTTCCCAAGCGCTCTGCAGCGCCAGCAAAGTGATGTTTGACCATTCTGATATCATTTTTTTATGTTTACGGTTATTTTGCGCCCGACGAGGCGCGAACAGTTGTTCTTATCTTCTATTATGTTGTTTGCCTTCGCGTTGTCAATGCTTTTTAAGCATAACCGCAAATATATACCGCCTCTCAAAAATTTTCCGTCCGCTTTCCCCTCCCGCACCGCGGGGGTCCGACCCCCGCATTTATATTTATTTTATTTGCGCCTGTGCTGCTTGACATATCGTTACGCATAGTATACTATAATAGTACATTATGGAAAACGTTAATTTTACCAAAAAAAATCCGAAAATAAGGTATATTTTTGAAAAGGCAAGCGTTCTTCCCTATTTTACGATTGACGATTTGGCGAGTATTGAAACCAATCGGAATTATCTTAAAGTTTTATTGTCGCGCTATAAAATCGGCGGCAAGCTTTTGAGATTAAAAAAAGGCGTTTATGCGTCAAGCGACTACCTGGTCAAAATTCCCGACAATTTAAAAAATTCCTACAATGAATTTATTGCCAATCTTTTATGCCGTCCGTCTTATTTAAGCATGGATTATGTTTTGTATCAGCGTGGCATATTAACCGAAATGCCGGCAAACTTCACCTCAATCTCAAGAGATAAAACCATCGGGTTTTCCAACCCGCGGGGAAATTTTTATTACCACAAAGTGAAAACGATTCTTTTTTGCGGCTTCACCACGGTGAAATCCGGCGATTTTGAAATTCTCAAAGCCACAAAAGCCAAAGCTGTTTTTGATTATTTGTATTTAAGGAAAAATGATTTGCCAACCGAAAATTCGGTCAAGGAATTGAGATTGAATATGTTTTTGTTGAACGCCAATGACAAAAAAGAAATTGCCGCTTTTGTAAAAATCGAAGGATCAAAAAAAATGGCGGAAATTTTCAACTGGCTTTTGGCGTGAAAATCCATGGAAAACATAAAAGAAAATTTAATAAAATTTTTGGCGCAAAATAACGCGGTAAGCGTGTCATTCAAGCGCAATCTCGCCAAAGAATATCTCCAAATCGCGGCGCTTGATTTTATTTACTCGCACAAAGTTTACGGCCAGCTGGTTTTTTACGGCGGATCCTGTTTGAAGCACTGCCATGATTTGCCCCGCCTTTCCGAGGATTTGGATTTTGTGGATTTGAAAAAGGAAATTGATATTGCCGACCTTGCCGCCGATCTGAAAAATTATTTTTTTAAAACTAGCGGCATCGAAATCAAAACCACAGTGCAGAAATTCCGGATCTATCTCAAGTTTCCGATTTTGCGCGAACTTGGATTGGCCGATAAAAGCGAGTCGGAACTGCTTTTTTTAAAAGTGGAAATTTTTACCGGTTTTGATTTTTGCGGCGCCTTTAAAACGGAAATCATTCCGATATTCAAATACAGCCGCTCCATTTTGGTGAAATCGTTTGACTTGCCAACATTGATGGCGACAAAAATTCGGGCGGTTTTTCATAGAAAATGGGAAAAAACCGACAAAAGCGGTAAGGTGGCGGCAAAAGTCAAAGGCCGGGATTATTTTGATTTGATGTGGTACCTGCAAAAAGGCATATCGCCCAATTTGGATTGCATTGAAAATATCAAAGATACCGCCGACTTGAAAAAAAAATTAATGAAAGCCATTGCCAAAGTTGATGAAAAAAGCATTTACATCGACCTTGAACCGCTGCTTGCCGACGCGAATTTCATAAAAAATCTAAGCAAAACCATAAAACAAATTTTAATCACTCAAGTCAAAGCAATAAAATAGAGCAAACCAAAAAAACCGCCAGAGACGGTTTAAGTGCGTTTAATTTTCAATTGAATTCAGCCGGATTGAGCCGTGACCGACTTCAATCCCGACCGAATAGCTCCCATTTTCAAATCTTTGAGTTGTTTTGGTTGTTACCGATGTTATTTCATATACGGTTTCCGGAATAATTCGATGATACGAAAGCGCAAACTCGCGCGAAATATAAGATGGTTCGAAAAGTTTATTGGCTATAAACAGTTCCGATAATTGAGTGTCCGGCAAGGCATACAATCCCCGCTTTATTCGTATGATTAAATTTCTTCCGGTATAGCGATGCAACAGCATATAGGCCGCTCTTTTGCTAAAACAAATTTGTCAATTTTCGCCTAATTTTGCCAATAGATCGCCAATGAAAATTTGCCCATAGCGAAGCGCAGGACTAACATTTAGGCCGGAGCGCAAAAGTTTGCGGATATTTTTTTCGGAAGTTTCGCGGTTATTAATGCGGTTTCCTAAGGTTTGCCGCTATCTGCTTCGGACGTTGGACTCGTCGGGCATTGGCTTTTGTTCGTGCCCCATGTACCCGAAGACAGGTAAATGCACAAAATGTAATTTTCCGCGTCGAGTTTTTTGTAATAATATTCGGTTCCCGATTCCGGATCATTGAAATTGCCGTCATAATAATTTCCCTGGGAAAGCTCTTTTAAGTTAGCGGGCAAGTTGTTTTTTTCGAAACTGTAGTTTTGGAGCGCCAGCAGGATATTGGTGGCGTCGCCCATCCGGATCCGGTCGTAACTGCCAAGCTCCGCTTGCAGCTGCAAATCCTGGCGGTATTTTTCGATTTGTGTTTCCTGGTTTTTGAACCGGGCGTCGTATTGTTTGTTTAATTCCTTGGAAATGGCGCTTATTTGTGCCCCGGTTGATTTGTTGCCGAAAAAATAAATCGCGAAAATCGCGACTGCGGCGAACGCCAAAACCAGTATGAAAATAATCACTTTGATGAACGAAAAATTCACTGTTTTTTCTTCGCTGAGTTCGTCTTTGAGCGGGTTTTCAGGCATGGATATGGTTAGTTAGGTTTCGAGCTTAATATTTGCCTTATGTTTGGGCGCGGTCGGAGCTGGAGCGCTAACTTTCGGCGCGACGTATTTTATTGTCGGCGGCGATTTAACGATTACCTGCCGCGGCGCGGCGTTCAACAGCTTGTTGACCGAGGCATTCAGGCTGGCAACCGACGCTTGCAATGAGGCCGTATTTTTTTCGCTATTGTCCAGCCGGGCCAGGATTTTCAAAATGATATTGCAGGGAAATGTGTTTTGATTGCAAATTGCCTGGCCTACCGCGGACAAGCCGTTTTCAATATTTTTCAATATCGTTTGGCCGGTAAAAGATCCGCCGCCCCCGCCGCTTCCTCCCCCTCCCCCTCCGCCGTTGATCGCGGCAAACGATTGGCTGGCGCCCGAACGGTCGGTGCCGAAATAAACCATGATTTTAAAGTAATAATTTCCCGCGTCCGGAATAGTGGCCGCCAAATCGGTTACCCAGTCCTGGCCCGGCTGGATGAATTTCGCGGCCGAAGAATAAAATATGTCATCGTTTCCTCCGCAAGCATTATCCTGTGAACCGACCACGCACCATTCGTAGCGGTATTCGTATCCCGCGGATCCTTCGTTGGTGATCGTTATGTTCGCGGCAACGCCGGGAACCGTATTGTCGTTGATTGAATTGATGATAACCTGCGCCGGAGAACCCGCGACATCCCAATAGTCGTTGGTTTTAACGACCTGGCCGTTTTCCACGCTGGCAGAAATTTCGGTCTCCCACATTCCCTGCACGGCACTGTTGGCGACATTATAAGTGTATTCGTAAATGCCGGTGGCAAGCTTGGTCATGGCTACATTTTCCACAACCTTATTGCGCACCGGATCGTATATGGTTGCGGTCGGAAGCGCGAAAAGGTCGGCGGGGGTCGATTCATAATTCAAAACGAAAAGCTTGGCGCGGTAAGTTTCGCCTTTGGAGACATCGGAAGCGTCGCTCAGATAGACCATCCATTCTTTCTGCCGACTGGCACTGGCGACATCAATCGAGTTTTGGGAGGCGCGGCTGGATACCGAAGCATCGATATTTGCGGATAACTGGTTTCCAATACTGCCCGCTGTTGCCAAAGAGCTTGAAAGTACATTCCAAACATCGGCGGCGGTAATATTGTTGCCGTAATTCGTCAATGTTCTTTGGGCGCTGCTCCACACTGCCAGCGCGGTATTGTCGGTACTGTAATCAGTGAGCGTCCGGGCGGCATTATTCCAAACATCTCCCGCGCTTATAGTTGACCGCGAAGATATTGCCGCGTCCAAGTTATCCGCGACCTGTTTTCCGATCGAACCGGCGCTTGTCAACTGGGTTTTGGCAACGTCCCAAACCGCCATTGTCGAGCTGGCGCTGACGTCAACGGCTTGGTTTACGCCGCGCGCGGAATAATTCCACACATCTTCGGCGGTAATATCATTCAAATTGCCGATCAAAGTGGCATTGTTGCTTATCGCGGTTAACAGTTCAGTTTTGTCCGTATCAAGATAAGATTCGGTGGCCAGATTGCCGCCGCCGGTCAAGGTTTTGTCGGTTAGCCGCCGCGTTGATGC
>JBAYLX010000022.1:0-13746 GCA_041663885.1 Minisyncoccota bacterium
CGCATATTAAAAATATTGATACTTTAATTATAATATATCCTAAGAATTAATTAAATATAAACCTGCCATTTTGATTTATCGCTTGGAGAAAGATATTTAAAATTTAAATATTACGAAAATAACCGATGTTATGTCTCAGGAAGACAACGAAGCTGCCGAACCTGGATTGTGGATAGGAGTTGCACATTGCATAACGTTACCGTTTATCTGACGACGTGTAAGTCGGCGTGGTATCATAGTTGCCCAGAGGACAACCACCTAAGCGAGAAGATGATGTGAATGTAGCAAAATTTAAAACTATTTTGACGTATAGGCCACAAAGAAAGGTAATTTGTCCATTTCCTTGTAGTGAAACATTCGATAATTGGCTCTTCTGGCAGTTGGTGATAGTTGATATTTATTTAGATTAACCTTGGGAATAAAAGGATAAAATCTAATTTCTTGTTTAGGCTTTCCGTTTTCTTCCCATTTAAAGTTTGCAAACAATGCCGGGATCATATAGCCAGATTTCAAAACCTTTTCCATAATATCCCAGCCTGCTCCAAAAAACAGTTTTGACGGTTTTGAGCTAATTGTCTTTACTTGGGCACGAAAAGAACAGCCAGTACACTGAACATCATAGAGCGGGTAGTTTGGCGGTAGCATCATTAAGTTCTTTTTACAGTTTGGACAGGGGACAAGTTTAACTATTTCTTTTTCGCCCGCTGTGCCTCTTTCTTTATTGTTTGCCATAGTTTAATAGTCAAAATATTTTTAAATTTTACAACCTGAAAAAACATATTGGCAGATGTATATATTTTTTTAATCCGCGCGCGGTGGGTAACTCTTAAAAATAATTTGTTTTTGGTTTTGGTGGGAAAGGCAGAGGGGAATAAAAGTGGTGAATTGTCCCGAAGTTAAGACTTCTTATTCTTAAGCAAAAATCATCTCTGCCGTCTGTTTTTGCGCCTCGGCAATCACGATTTCGGTTTCTTGGCACAAACTCCTTGCTTTGTTATAAATCGTTTTCACTCCTGCGACAATTTTTTCTTGCGTCTTCAATTCTGGCACAACGATTTTAATTTTTTTCAAATCTTCCGTCGTTATGGCGGGATAATTTCCGCCAGTCGTTCGCTGTTCCATTTGTTGCAAGGACAAACTTGTCCGCAAAGCGACAAACAGATAATCTTTCAAAACTTTGCTATTTTTTAAATTTCGCAAAATCGTAAAACCTGTTGAAGCGATAAATCCGTCTTGTTCTTTTGAAATTGGCGTTATCGCGCCTCTGTTTGGTCTGGTGGTGGAAACAATTATGTCGCCCTCTCGCACTATCATTTTTGCCCTGCTGGGAGCTTCTGCGACTGGCACAAAATCGGTTTTTGCGATTTCGCCGTTTGATGTGTCAATATTGCTGATTTCAATATACGGAAATTGATCGTCAAAAATACTTTTTTGATCCCATGTTTCTTTTGCAAATTCTACCAATTCGCCAAGTTCGGAATAATTTTTGTTTTCAATCGCTCTCTGCAAAGTTTTGAAATATGGTTTGTAGAAAAATGGATCAATCCTCCCTTCAATTTCGTCGCTTGTTATCGCGAACGCTACTCTCTCTCTCTCTTGATTTCGATTCCTAACTCGCCGAGGACAAAACTATCGATTGAGGCAACTATTTTCTTCGCTTCGTTTTCCAACTCTATCGCCTTTTCTCTATTTTTGTTTGCTGTTTGAGCAATTTTTGTTTGAATTGCTAATGACGGCAACGGTACTTCAAAATCTTTTATCATCGAGAAATTAAGATTATTGATATTCGTTCCGCCCAAAATTCTGAATAATAAACCACGAAAAATTTTGCTTGATAGAAATTCAAAAAGAAATTGTGGGTTAATTTTTTTATTGGCTCGCAAAACCATCATGAAACTGCCAAAATAATAATCCAAATCTTCCGAAATATAAGCAACTTTGCCGACATGCTCTTTGCTACCACTTGCGGCACTCATCAAAATATCGCCAGCTTTTAATAGTTGCTCATCTGATACAGAAAAATCAGCTTTAATATTTCTGATATCGTCAAAATTCAGCTCGTTTGTTGCAAGAGTTATATTATTGGCACGCAAAATTTTTAACCCGCTCTCAACTTCGTCTTCATTTGAATAAGTTACACCTCGGACTGGCGAACAAACATCGCCAAGTTTTGCTAGGGTAAATTTGCAGTTATGAAGCTCTTTTTCAAGTTCACGAAAATATCCTCGATAAAAATAAGGATCAAGACGACTTTCGATTTCGTCGCTCCAAATAGTGAAAATTTCTAAATTGTTATTATTCTTTTTTGCCATATTATTTGAATTTTTTATATTCCTCGCAAATTTTGAACAAATCATTTTGAATATCAATTTTGCCTGTCGTGTCGTAACCAATATGTTCCGCAATTGCCATAAAAATTTTATACTTCCCTAACTTTTCTTTTTCTCCTTTTCTGCGAACAAAAACAAGAGAGGATTTAACCGCCGCTCCATAATGAGCAAAAGCAAATATTGGCATACTAACGACAGCCATTATTTGACAACGCTCCATTATAAAATCTCTAACATATTGGGTACTTGCATTGGTCAAAATGCCGTCTGGTAAAACGATTGCCATTTGTCCTGTTCCAGCTTTCAAAAAATCAATACATCTCTCAATAAACAAAATTTCGGTTTTTTGATTATCGCGAGTTTTTTTGCCGTTTTGACCAAGCACAAATTTTTCAAGATATGAGTGTTCGTTCCGCTTTACATTCGCACCAAACGGCGGATTGGTAACGATTACATCAAAATGATTTTTTTCAAAACCTCGATTTTTTTCGGTCATTTTGCCGACATCTTCCAGGGCGTCAAAGCCGATAACATTCGTGTGTCCGTCGTCGTGGATAATCATATTCATTTTGGCAACGCGAGCGATTGAGTCATTTATTTCAATGCCGAAAAGATTATTTTGTGCAAAGTCGTGCCAAAAGCGATATTTTTCTGTTTCGTCATTTTCATTAAACTCTTCCGCTTGTTTTCTCACTGTGTCAAGAGCGTGCAAAAGAAATCCACCACTACCGCAAGCAGGGTCAAGCACAAGGTCGTCGTTTTTTATATCCATCATTTTGACGGCGAAGCTCACAATTTCGCGCGGAGTAAAATATTGTCCGCTTATGCCCTTGAAAAATCCTTCCATGAATTGTTCAAAAGCAACGCCTTTAACATCAAGATCGGTTTTATTTAGAGAAATACTTTGCAAGTGTCCAACAACTGTATAAAGTTCTTCAGGTTCAATTTTCAAACTTTCCTTAAAAACTTCGGGATCTTTTTGTTTTGCTTCTTGATAAATAGCGTCTAATCTTTTATAAACGCTCTCGGCTTTTTCGTGTGTCTTAATTTGAAAATCGTAATAGTCGCCAGTTTTTCGTCCGCGCTTTTCATCGCGAATTTTTACGAAAATAATTTTACAAAGTTCATCAAAAGCGACGGTTGGATTTCTTTTGCCGCCCGCCCAAAGCGTATTTTGTGATTTTTCCAACGCTCGCTTTAGTTCTGATTTATCAAGTGTTTTCAAATCCCAATCTGGATCACCTTTTTTGAAACGATATTCTTCAATTTTTCCGTAAGAAATAGGAATGTCGGTAATGGTCGCTTTTTCGGGTTCTTTGTCATTCCATTCCGCCGTTTCCATTGCTCGGCGAGTATTGCCCGCAACACAAATCGCAAATGGAGCGTGAAGCACGCGAGCATTGCCGATTGCTTGTTTGGTGGCTTGCTCAAATTCTGCGTCAGAAATACCGTCTTTTTTACACTCAACGACGATATAAGGTTTCTTTTTTGCGTCGTCTTCATAAATAACAATGTCGGCAAAAAAGCGAGGCACGCGAGCTGGCATTTCCGTTTCGAGCTCTACACGCTTGGCGGGATAGTGATATTTTTCGAGTAAATCAAAATAGTATTCGGCACGGACTTTTTCCTCGGGATCGTTTAGATTTTCTTTATGTCCCGACGGCAAGTATTCAATTTTTGCGCCGTCATTTAAGACGTGAAAATATCCCTTTTTCTCGCCACCTTTCAAAATTTTATCAAAAGTATTTTCCATAATTATTAATTAATAACTTTTTCAATATTATAGTCATCGATATTCTCATTCAATTTTGTTGCATGATTGAGATAATAATTTATATCTGATATAAATTTGTTCCACTCAATGGGGTAAATATATGAATGGTCATCGCCTGTATGAAGTATACCACAAACACCGTTTGGACATACTGTTGTTTTGGGTTGTTTTCTGTTAAACATATTTTTTCCAAGAATCTGAAATAATGTATCTTGTTTCCATTTAATACTCCCACAATGGGTACACCCCATTGGTTGAATAAAATATTCATAACTACCATTTTCATCTGGGATAACTACCGCCAGCATGGCATTCGTCCTACTCTTTCTGTCTGCTCTTGTTTTCTCTCTTAGTGAGTATGCTATTTCCCAAGGTATCCATTGATCCACCTCCGGCGTAGAGTAGTCTTTCATATTTTTCGAAATTAAAACTACGGTAATGGAGCTGTCATAAATTTTGTCCCGCAGATTGGAGGCAATCGTTTCATCTTTAAATCCGCTCATATCCTCTCCATCATCTTCACCTTTATTTATGTGGTCGTTAGCGTCGAGGTATGCCTGCAATACATCAACATAATGCCTCGCCGTTGTCGGGTCATCTTCTCCATTTCTCGGTATATGTTGAACGCTTTGATCGCCGTATTTATAACTTACAAATATTTTTCTCGCCATAATTTTTAATTACTTTATTGAATATGCAATAAATAATCCTGCGCCTACTAATGGTAAATAGAAAATTAGTAGAGTTGGTGAAAACATGGAATATATCAGGGTATTTTTTTTAAATTTTTTATAATCTGTTATATCCATAGAAAAATCAATTTCTTCCTCTTTAAGTTTTCTAACATGATCATACAAATCTCTAAATAATCGTTCTTGAGAAAGGAAATAGCTGTCCAAAATCCAAAAGATAAAAGTAAGAACTATAAGAAAAAAAATGATGTAATTAGAACTATTACCTTTTGAAAATAGTGCGAGCAATGCACCAATCAGGGTAATCGTCCAACCCCTTAGAAAAAATAAATTTCCAGCCATTCGACTGATAATATTTTGTATAAATTCGAGATGTTTTCGTTTATTTTCCATAAAATAATATGTAATTATAATTTTTCTTAGTGAATCGTTTTGTGGAGCGAAGCGCCTGCCCGCCAATAATTAAACAAAAAAATAATTTTTAAGCCCAAACAACTTAGAATCTGCTAATTATCATAGCGCATATAAGCAAACTTAGCGATAGGTATATTTTAACAAATATCATCTAAAAATGCACGTTTTTTGTGATTTAGTTTGACTTTAGGCTAATTTGCTTATATAATACGTTTATACTCAAGAGATGATTGGCGCAACTACCAACTGCGCGGCCAAATGCCCCCAAATTAGGCTAAATCTTTTAGTATAAAAATTAAGCGCTCCGCGAAAGCGGAGAACCCGGGTGGAACCGCCCTGGCCTTGAGCCGGGACCCCAGGCAGAGATTTTCTGGCTGGCCTTTTTTGTACTCCGATGCTAATGAATGCGAATAAATGCTAATAATACTAATTTATATATAATCAACATAGCGCTACTAATTTTTAAGCTATGTTGATATGAAACAAGAATTATTACACCCAGAACTATCCTATCAAATTACAGGTCTATGTTTTAAGGCCCATAATATATTAGGAAGGTTTGCCAAAGAAAAACAATATTGTGATTTGCTGGAACAATTATTGATTAAAGAAAATATAAAATATCAGAGAGAAGTCAGGATTGAATTTAGATTATCAAATCAAAACAATGATTTTATTGGAGGAAATATTGCCGATTTCATTATCAAAGATTTGATTGTGATTGAGTGTAAGGCTAAGAGATTTATTGTTAAAGATGATTATTATCAAATTCAGAGGTATTTAGAAGCCACAAATTTAAAATTGGGTTTAATTGTTAACTTTAGAGATAGATATTTAAAACCAAAAAGAATAATTAATTATTCGCATCATTCGCATTAATTAGTAATTAGCATCGGTATGAACAACCACATAATTCTCAAAGGCAAATTAGTCACCCTCAGACCCTTGTCGCTGAAAGACGCGCCTAATTTTTGTCGTTGGTTTGACGATTTAGAAGTGACAACCTATTTGGCCAGATACAACAACGCCGCGCCGAGCCTAAAAGAAGAAAGAGAATATATTAAAGACATAAAGAAAAAGAAAAACTACTTGAATTTTTCGATTGATACTCGAGCGGGGGAGCATATTGGAACAGTCAGCTTGCTTAAAATTGATTTTGATAATAAACATGCCGAGTATGGCATATTAATCGGTGAAAAAAAATATTGGGGTCAAGGTTATGGTACCGAGGCTGGAAAATTGATCATTGATTATGGTTTTAAAAAATTAAAATTGCATCGAATCTTTTTGCGCCATGTGGCCTATAATTTTCGCGGCCATAAATCATATTTAAAATTGGGCTTTAAACAAGAAGGTGTTTCTCGCCAGCATAGTTTTCGCAATGGACACTGGCACGATGAAATTATGATGGGTATGCTCAGAGATGAATATCTTAAAAAATAATCGATACTTAAATAACCGATGCTAATGAATGCGAATATATGCGAATCTACGAATCCTTAAAATTAGTATTATTAGTATGTATTCGTAGATTAGCATCGCGATATAATTAATAATAAATTCAATTTTATGTCAAAACAAGATTTAACCACTATTCGTCATTCCGCTAGCCATGTTTTAGCTCAAGCGGTTTTAGCCTTGTATCCGAAGGCCAAGCTGGGTATTGGTCCGGCCATTGAAGAAGGTTTTTATTATGATTTTGATTTGGGTGAGGACTCTTTTTCCGAAAGTGATTTGGAAAAAATTGAGGCCAAGATGAAAGAAATCATCAAAGAAAACCAAAGATTTGAGCGTTATGAAGTAGAGGCGCAAAAGGCTATAAAATACATTAAGGCTAAGAATCAGCCATACAAATTGGAGTTGGCCGAAGAGTTGGTTAAGGGTGGGGAAAAGAATTTGACTTTTTATCGCATGGTCGCCAAAAAAGACGAGAAGCGTTTTGTGGATCTGTGCGCCGGGCCCCATGTTGAGAGCACCAAAGAAATCGGAGCAATAAAATTATTAAAAATTGCCGGAGCTTATTGGCGCGGTAGTGAGAAAAATAAAATGCTGCAGCGCATCTATGGTACGGCTTTTATCCAAAAGGCTGAATTAAACCAATATCTTGAGCGCATCGCTGAAGCGGAAAGACGGGATCATCGAAAATTAGGTAAAGAACTTGATTTGTTTGTTTTTTCCGATTTAGTTGGTCCGGGTTTGCCCATGTATACTTTCAAGGGTGCTGTTGTGCGCCGCGAAATCGTTAATTATTCCAATGAATTGCAAAAGTCAATCGGTTATCAGGAAGTTCATACGCCAAATATTAATAAGGCTGAGCTTTTTAAAGTTTCCGGGCATTATGAAAAATATAAAAGCGACATGTTAAAAGTCAGTTCCAATTATTCCAAAGAAGAATACTATTTGAAGCCGATGAACTGTCCGCAACATACGCAAATTTATGCGGCCAAACACCATAGCTACAAAGATCTACCAATTCGGATTGCCGATTTCGCTAATCTCTATCGTGATGAAAAGCCGGGTGAGTTGTCAGGTTTGACTCGTTTACGTTGTTTTTGTCAAGACGACGGCCATGCTTTCTGTCGGCCGGATCAAATTAGAGAAGAATTTGAAAATGTCTTAAAGATTATCAGACAGGCTTTAACCACTTACAAAATGGAATACTACGTCAGATTTTCTACCTGGGATACTAACCATCAGGAAAAATATTTGGGTGATAAGGCAACTTGGGAACTGGCTCAAACTAAATTAAAAGAGATATTAATTGATAATAAAATTGAATATCAGGATGGGGTGGGTGAGGCGGCAATTTATGGACCGAAGATGGATTTTATTTCCCGCGATTCGCTTGGCCGGGAGTGGCAGATTTCTACTATTCAGCTTGACTTTATCATGCCGGAACGTTTTGGTTTAAAATATATTGATCAAGAAGGAAATGAAAAAACTCCGGTGATGATTCATCGGGCTATTGTTGGCTCGCCCGAAAGATTTATGGGAATTCTTATCGAACACTATGGTGGCGCTTTTCCGGCTTGGCTCTCACCGCAGCAAGTTCAGATTGCGCCGGTGGCTCAGGACTTTATTGAAGCGGCCAAGGAATTGGCTGACGAATTTAGTCGAGCGGGAATCAGAGTGTGGCTTGATGACGCCAATGAGACGGTTGGAAGTAAAATTAGAAAGGCGGAAAAATTAAAAATTCCGTATATGATTGTTTTTGGTCAAAAAGAAGTTGAAGGCGGGGATTTGCAGGTCAGATTGCGTGGGCAAAAAGATAACCTCACCATTTCTAAAGCTGATTTTATTGAAAGAATAGTTAAAGAAATCAGGGAACGGTTATAAGCAAGATAAGAAAGTAAGTAAGTAAGCGAGATAAGCAAGATAAGCGAGATAAGCAAGATAGGTTACAATAAAGTAATTTTATCTTGCCTATCTTGCTTAAAACTTATCTTGCTTGTTTGCCAAAAGTATGAAATATTTTATCCAAATTTTTGGTTGTCAATTTAACGAATCCGACTCGGAAAGAGCCGCGGCGATTTTTGATCAGTCGGGTTATGTCAAAACTGAAAAAATCAATGAGGCTGATTTGATTATGGTTATGTCTTGTTCAGTTAGGCAGATGGCCATTGATCGTATTGTCGGCTTGAAAGAAAAATTTGTCCAGATCAGAAAGACCAGGCCGCTAGTTACTATTTTGTCCGGCTGTGTTTTGGGTTCGGATGAAAAAATGATGGCTGAAATTTTTGATATGGTAGTGGCGAACGCGGATTTTTATCAGTTGCCAAAATTATTAAAAAAACGAGTGGGGCAATTACCGCAAAATTATTTGAAGATTCATCCGAATTATAATTCAAAGTTTCAGGCCTACGTGCCGATTATGACCGGCTGCAATAATTTTTGCTCATATTGCGTCGTGCCACATACTCGCGGGCGGGAAGTTTCACGACCAGCCAAAGAGGTGATTAGCGAGTGCCGTGATTTAATCAATCGCGGTTATAAAGAAATTATTTTAATCGGGCAAAATGTGAACTCTTATCGTCCGACTAGTAAGTTTCAGGGGATTAATAATTTTCCTCGGCTGCTTAAAGCGGTTGATAAAATTCCCGGGGATTATTGGTTATCTTTTGCCAGTAGTCATCCCAAAGATATGTCTGATGAACTGATTGATTTTTTGGGCCACAGTCAGCATTTGATGCCCTATTTGCATTTACCGGCGCAAGCCGGCGACGATGAAATTTTGCGGCGCATGAATCGTCGCTATACCGTCAAGCACTATGTGGCGCTGATTAAAAAAGTCAGAAAGTCAGTGCCCAAGATCATGATTTCCACGGATATTATTGTTGGTTTTCCCGGCGAAACCAAAAAACAATTTTTAAATACGGCCAAACTTTTTAGGACGGTGAAATTTGATATGGCCTATTTGGCGCGCTATTCGCCGCGGCCGGGGACAGTTTCGGCCAAAATGCCAGACAATGTCAGTTTTGCCGAAAAGAAAAGACGCGAGGAATATCTAAATGAAATTTTGAAAAAAACCGCGGCCGCACATAACAAAAAAATGGTGGGGCAAGTGGTGCCAGTTTTGGTTGAATCGTACAAAAATGGGTTTGGCTATGGCCGGACTAAGAATTTTAAAAATATTAAATTTGCCAGCGAGCATGATTACACCGGTCAAATAATTCAAATTGAAGTCATTGATTCTTATGCCTGGGGTTTAACCGGTCGTTTGCCTAAAGTTTTGGTTATTGCCGGTACGACCGCTTCGGGCAAAACCAATTTAGCCGTGAAATTGGCCAAAAAATTCCGCGGAGAAATAATTTCGGCGGATTCGCGTCAAGTCTATACCGGTATGGATATTGGCACAGGCAAAGATTTAAAAGAATATGGCCGAGTACCGTATCATCTAATTGATGTGGTTTCACCCAAAGAACAATTCAGCGCGGCGAGATGGCAGAAATCGGCTTTGGCGGCCGTAAATGAAATTTTAAATCGCGGGCATTTGCCGATTATTTGCGGCGGTACGGGTTTGTATATTTCCAGCCTGCTTGATGGTTATAATTTTATTGAAGCCAGTGACTCAAAAAAAATTCGGCAAAAATTAAATAAGCAAAGTTTGGCTCAGCTTTTGGAAAAGCTCAAAGAAGTGGATGCGGCCACGTTCGTAAAGATTGACCAGAAAAATAGACGACGCGTCCAGCGCGCGCTGGAGATTTATTACCAAACCGGACTGCCGAAATCCGAACAGCCGAAAAGCTCGCCTTGGCCGTATGATTTTAAAGTAATTAGTTTGACCTACCCGCGCGAAATTTTGCTAGCCAGAATTACCAAGCGTTTAAAAATTCGTTTAGAAAAAGAGGGGATGGTTAAAGAAATCGCGCGCTTGCATCGCTCGGGTGTCAGCTGGGCTCGACTTGAAGAGTTTGGTTTGGAGTATCGCTTTATTGCCCGGTATTTGCAGAAAAAAATTGATTATAAACAAATGTTTGATCAATTAAACCAGGCGATTGCCGATTTTGCCAAAAGGCAAATGACTTGGTTTAAGCGTGATTCAAGAATTATTTGGGAAAATAATTATGATAAAGTTCAAAAAATTGTTTCAAAGTTTTTAGCGTAATTTCCTTAATTAAAAAATCGTCCCGCCAAGCGGGGCGATTTTTTAATATCTTAAGCGGCTAAAGCCGAAGATTCGTTAATAATATCATTGGCCATCATAACCAGTTTTTTGTCCAACCGCAGATTATTGTTGGGATCATTAACCGCTTCCAAATAAATGCGGGCGGCGTTAACGTAATGATCTAAGTCATCCAACGGAATCAATGAGGCATTAGCTGAGTATTGATCAAAAGCATTTTGCATATCCACGCGCGCCTGATCTTCACGATTTTTTTTCTCCGCCCCTGGATTTTCTTGGCCATATTCAGCTTCAGCCTGGCTGGCCGCCGCGCTGCCTTTTTGTTCATGGCCGCCGATACTATAGTGCGGTTCAAAGGAAATTTCTTTCATATTTTATTTTAATTTGTGGTCTAAAACTTTTTTGAGCGATTCCGGATCAGCCGCGCCTTTAGTTTCGCGCATGGCCTGGCCAATGAAAAATTGAATTAAAGTTGTTTTGCCGTTTTTGTATTGTTGCACTTCGGCCGGATGAGCCGCCATAATTTTATCAATCACCGCCTCTAAATCGATTGGTTCCGCTCCCTGACCCAGTTTTTCTTCATCAACAATGACTGACGGATCCTTGCCGGTTTGAGCCATTATTTCTAAAACCTTTTGGGCAATCGTGGAGTTAATTTTATTTTCGTAAACTAAAGTGATAAATTCAGCAAAATTTTCCGGCGTAATTTCGTGAGTCTGTTTTATGGCCGATAACTTATTGAGCAGCCAATTACCAGTTAGTTTGGCTAATTTAGCTTTATTTTTTTCCCAAATTTCATCTTCGGTGCCTTCGGTTTCGTTTAAAGTTAACAGCCAAGCTCTTAGTTCGGAAGTGGTATTTTCAAAATATTCAGCCAATTTTTTGTCATCAGTTAAAATTTTGGCATTATCGGCCGTCAAACCATATTCGCTAATTAAACGCTGGCGTCTGGCTTGAGGCAATTCCACGATCATGGCTTTGATTTTTTCTACGTCGATGGAATCGGGCAAGCCGGGTTTAAAATGCAGCGGCGGCAAATCCGGTTCCGGAAAATATCGGTAATCGGAAGCTTCTTCTTTGGTGCGCTGACCTTCGGTGATACCTTTATCATCATTCCAGCCGCGCGTGGATTGTTGGGTGGGCGGCGTGCCTTTTTGCCAAAGCTCAGTCTGTCTTTTAATTTCATATTCCACGGCTCGTTCAATTGATCTGAAAGAATTGATGTTTTTTATTTCCGTCTTCGGGCTTAATTTTTCAAAAACAATATTATCGGCCGGTTGGTCGGTCAAAGAAATATTGGCGTCGCAGCGCAGGTGGCCTTTTTCCAAATCCGCGTCGGAAACTCCCAGATAGCGCATAATTAAACGAAGTTCCTGAACAAAAGTTTTGGCTTCAGCGGCGGTGCGAACATCAGGCTCGGTTACGATTTCCATCAGCGGTGTGCTGGAGCGATTATAATCAACCAAAGTGCTTTTACCGTCGGCCGAATGAAAATTTTTGGCGGCATCTTCTTCCAAATGTAAACGATTGATTCTAATGCGACGAGTGCCGTCTTTGGTTTCAATATCCAAATAACCTTTGGTGCCAATCGGCTGATCATATTGAGAAATCTGATAACCCTTGGGCAAGTCAGGATAAAAATAACTTTTACGATCAAATTTGGAAATTTCCGGAATGGAGCAGTTTATAGCTTGAGCGGCCATGACTGACCATTCAATCGCTTGGCGATTGGCCACCGGCAAAGTGCCGGGATGACCCATGCAAATTGGGCAAACCGTGGTATTGGCCGGTTTGTCTTCACCGGAATTATCGCAGCCGCAAAACATTTTAGATTTAGTTTTTAGCTGGACATGAATTTCCAGGCCGATAATAGGGATTAAATTCATAGAAATTAATTTGATTTAGCAATGAAAGAATAATTTATTTTATTTAACAAAAATAACATTTTATTGTTGTTTTGTCAATTTTAAATAAATAATTTTGTTGGTATTTATTTCAATTTTTTGATAAATTATTGACAAATAGTAAATATTATGTTAGCATGCAACGATGTCTTGCCTAGTGGCAGAGCATTACGTTGTTATGCCAAGTGGGCTAACAACATACTGATTTCAACCAAGGAGAAATTCACGATGCCAGGATGTCAGAGTAATTGCGAAGGGTGTGATCAAAACGGTTATTGCCCCATCCAGACTACCCAAGGAATGTTGCGGCGCCGGGGTTTCGACGCCGATGCGGAGGCGGTAGGCGTGGGCGGTGACCTGGCCTCAAGCCTCGGCGCGTTGCTCGAGAGCATATTCGGCGACGAAGGGCCGACGCCGGAAACGCATAACCACCCGTATATGATGCCGGGAGGTCATCATTCCGCATTTTCGTTTCCGGGCATGCCGGTTTTTCGTCAGATGATGACCGGAAGCATGTCTCGTCCCTTTTCAGGGCCGTTGCCTTTTATGAGCAATGGGTCCAGCCACGAGTTGACGATCGGACCCGATGGCCAGATTACCGGCCGTCATCACGCCGTTACCTGGGTACAGGTGCCGACCGATTTTTTGGACGAAAATGTGGTACGGCAAGCCGAGCTTGTCAGTAACATGAATGGTACCTTGAGGTCCAAGCAGGATCGAATCAAGGTCCTGCACAAGGAAGTGAAATCGAAGGATGGCAAGCGTAAACGGCAAGCCGTGCGCTTCAAGCACGCCATTTGGAGTGAGTTTCCCGAACATCGTCGCACGGACGGACTGTGTATTGTCCGTGATGGGGATTCCTGGAGGTTGACTTCGTTCGGCGGCGACCATCTTTGCAATCTGACCGAGGAGCAGGCGACAGTGCTTGGACAGATGAAGAACGAGATCGAAGCGCTCGACGCCGCGTTAACCGTGGCGCGGGCCGAGCTCGAAGCACTGAGCCAGGAAG
>JBAYLX010000023.1:0-12474 GCA_041663885.1 Minisyncoccota bacterium
ATCGAAATCAAAAAACAAAAGGCCAGCCTGAAAGGCCTCACCGCGGAACAAATCATTCGCGCCGATTACAAAGAATTCGAAGCCGGAGGGAAAAAATTCGCCATCGGACAAATCGAGGTTGTCGATCCAAAAGAAGCTCAAGCCCGAACCGCGGAAATCATGAAAAAAATGGAAGAAGTCAATCTCAAAGAAAAATTGGACTTCGCCGCGCTAATGGTAACCGATATCATCAATTGCGGCTCCCAGCTTTTGATCGCCGGCAACACCGCGCCGATTGAAAAAGCTTTCAACAAAAAAACCGAGTCCGGGACTCTGTATATTTCCGGAATGATGTCCCGCAAAAAAGACCTTTTGCCGCCGCTTTTAAAATCAATGTAAAAAAATACTATGTTCACCGGAATAATAACAAATTTGGGAAAAATCGCGGAAATCACTGGCGCAAAATTGGTTGTTGAAACCGACGCGGATTTTGTCGATGAATTGGGCAACGGTGCCAGCGTGGCAGTCAATGGAATTTGCCTGACCGTGGTCACCCAGGATCAAAAAACTTTCACGCTCGACTTCATGCCCGAAACCATGGCGCGCACGAATTTGAAACATTCGCAGCCGGGCGATACCGTAAACCTGGAAATGCCAGCAATGCCCAATTCTTTCCTGGCCGGCCATATTGTCCAGGGCCACGTCGACGGCATCGCGCAGCTGCAAAGCATAACCGATGCCGGCAACAGCCGCATTCTGAAATTCTCTGTTCCGGAAACGCTTTCCAAATATATCGTCGAAAAGGGATCGATCGCGATCAACGGCGTTTCGTTGACGGTGATCGAAGCCAAAAAAGACTGTTTCACTGTCGGCATCATCCCCCACACTTGGGACCAAACCATGTTCCACGCGTTTAAAAATGGTGATTTCGCGAACATCGAAACCGATGTGCTGGCAAAATACATCGAAAAATTGATCAAAAAGTAATTCTCAAAATCCAAAAAACATGAAAAATACCAAAGATATAAAAATCGCCGTCATAAGCGCCACTTTCCACAAACTAGTCACCGATAACCTCGAAAAGCATTGCGTTGACACTCTCAAAGAAAAAGGTTTGTCGGACGGACAAATCGAGATCACGAGGATACCCGGCGCGCTGGAAATACCGCTGATGGCTAAAAAAATGGCGAAGAAGAAAATTTATGACGCCATCATTGTTTTTGGCGCCATCCACAAAGGCAAAACCACGCATTTTGAACTGATCTCGCAGGAATGCGCCCGGGGCTGCATGGATATTTCGCTGGAATTTGAAATCCCGGTCATCTTTGAAGTGCTCACGGTAATGGACATTGCCGACGCCCTGGAACGCGCCACGCGCGAAAAAGAAAACAAAGGCGCCGAAGCCGCCCTCACCGCGCTGGAAATGATCAAGTTGATGTAAATAAAAAAACCGCAATTATTTGCAGCTCTAATTTGTTAATTTCTCTGGCTTTCTTTAAATTTCTGCCTTAAATCTAACCATTTCCCTTCATTGTAAGTAATAATTCCAACAAAAACCGCCTTTCCATTGTCGTCAATTACTATTGTCCGCTCAATATCAAAAACAAACAAAGGATAATCATGAATATCAGACGTAACTAACAATAATCTGCCGCCATATTTAATTAATTGCGCCGCGTTTAAACAATCACAAAAAGAAATTTGTTTCGGACTGATTTCGTGAGACCGAAACTTATAAGCCGAAGAAAGAAATGACGCAATTTTAATATCTTCGCCGTTTATCGGCAAAATAGTAAATTGATTTACCCAATTATTAAGTTTTGTATAATCAGCATTATTATTACAATAACCAACAAATTCAAATTTTGTTGAGTTAAGCAAAATAATTTCGCATTGCTGCTTGTACAACAAATCTAATATTTTGCCAAAATTAGAAGAATGTTTTGCCTGTGCCAACGCAGACAAAATGTTCGTATCTAATAATGCAAAACCGTGTTTAAACGCTTCCGCCACATCCACAGACGTCTTTTCCATATTTCTCCTTCTCTTTATTGATAAAAATATCCTTTATCGCATCAGTTTCCTTAAAAAACTTCTCTTTATCAAAATTATCCCAACTGAATTTCCCCTCCTTTCTCGTCTTTTCTTCAATTTTTTTGGTATTTTTTTCAGCCATATTTTTATTATTATGGTAACTAAATAATAACAAAAACAAATAAATTATCAATAAATACCTATTGTAATATTTAAACCTGCCATTAACGGGGCGTTTTTGTGATTATGAATTTTCCGGTTTTAATTTGCGATTTGAAATCATCGGTTGCGATCGATTTTTTTGCCAGCCAGGATAATACTTCCGCGCTTTTCTCTTTGCTTGCAAGGCCCACCTGGAAATTTTTCATTTCCGTGGAATATAAATCGTATTCAACATCGTTCTTTTTAAGAATAAGGCGCACGGCCAGCCCATGGCGCACTTCGGCGGAAGATATCTGGTCAAAAACAAAATTGCCCAGCGAATAAAATATCACCTTGCCTTTGTAAATTTCAATCGGTTGGACCACGTGCGGATGGCTGCCCAAAACAACATCCGCGCCCGCGTCAACAAATTGGCGGCCTTTTTCTTGCGACCCGATCCAAAAATTGGTCTGGTATTCCACGCCCCAATGGGCATAGACAACCGTGAAATCCGCCTGCTTTTTTGCTTCCTTGATTTTGGTAAGAGTACCGCTCACTGTCGGATCGCCGAATTCGTTATAGCCCACGAACGCGATTTTGACGCCGCGGATTTCTTTGATAACCACATCTTCCTCGTTATAAAAATCGCCAAAATGGCCAATGCCGCTTTTTTCCAAATAAACTTTGGATTGCGCAAAACCGTCTTTGCCGAAATCATAGACATGGTTATTGGCCAGATTGACAAGGTTGAATCCGCTCTCCTTGAGAACCTTCACCAGCGCCGGATCAAAAGTAAAGCTGGTATTATTCGGGTTCAAAGGCCGCGGCTTGAAATCCGTGAACGATCCTTCCAGATTGGCCAGCGCCAGATCATTACCCGCCAAAAAATCCTTGATGTTTTTAAAAGTATAATCTGTCCCCTTCCGGTCGATCTCCCGCTTGATATAGCGATCCAAAAGCAAATCACCAAACGCCAGAATCTTCACCGATTCCCCCGGCGCGACACTTTCCGCAACCGCCGCTTGCGCGATAACCGGTGGCGTAACTTCCACCCTTTTTTCCGGTTTATTGCCCCCCGCTTTCTTCGCCAAAAACCATCCCGCCAGACAAAACCCGGCTAAAACAAAAATCAAAACAATTATTTTAAAAATTTTCATAATTTAATACTAACCGCTCATCATTTTTTTGCAATATTTAAAAAGCGAAAAAGTAATAAAAAAGGCCTCGAAAAAAGATTATGCCATTATGGTCACCTCCTCTTTCAAGATCCCTGCCTCTCTCATCAGCCATTCCAAGATGGCCAACTCGAGATTTGCTTCCCTAATCGAGGGAAGCTTTCCGATTAGAAAAGCCCTTGCCACTTCTGGCGGATGATCGTGCTCAAGATCGAACTTGAGCCAGGCCGCCGCTCTCTCAATTTCGATGGGATTATCAAATCCCATCGAAACCAGGTCGGCAAACAGCCGATCAATTACGCCAACCTCAACAGCCCGAAAATATGGGCTACTTGCGATAAGAGCAGCCAAGCCGATTTTTGCCTGGACACAGCTCTCGATATCGCCCATCTTGGCTTCCATATCCAAGATTTTTTGATTGGCTCCGGTAAGCTCCTTGTTCCTCTGCATCAACAATTCATTAAAAACATATGTCTCTGCAATCAAATACTCAACATATGTTTTAACCCTTTTCCCCAATATTTTTTCTATTTTTTTGGGGGTGGAGTTCAGATTTCTTCTTGCTTCACAAACTATCAATCAATTCCCTCCGTACGCTGCTATTTTAGATTTAATAGCAGGAGTGCGAAAACCAAAAAAGCTTTCGGGTTTCGCGCTCCGGCCATTGTTTGTTAAAAAACTGACAACATTGTGACTATATACATAATTACAAAATTTGTCAAGAATTGACATTATCAAAAATATCAGTGGTACAAAGAATACAATTCCCTGTCTGCTTCGATCAATTCTTTTAGTTTTTCATTCATACCGTCAACAATCCGCAAATGGCGGGGAAAGACGCTGTTCCCTTCGATTTCTTCCTCTTTGCATCCGGCCGGTGCAACCAATGTAACGCATTCGGTCGTGACCATTCGCATATCCCCGCTCGCCAATCTTTCCGTCAAATCTTTTATCGGAGTTATTCTCGACAAATCATAACCCGCCGCTTCCAGCGCCGCCGCTTCGCCCTCTAATTTCAAGAAAGCTTCATCGTCAATACCGGGAAATTTTATCCTCTCCATCCCGCCAAGCTCTCGCGCCAGATCAATACGAACCGCTTTCAGCCTCTCTTTTTCAAAATCACCATCCGCCGCGCGATCAATCATATTTTCCATAGTAAGAAGATTATATCATCGAACCCAGCCGGAAAACAAACCAAATAATATTCCAAATTCATTGACGGAGCAATCTTTAAATGTTATTTATTCATTGTTTCGCGTTGCGAAACGAGGTATAAAGATGTTTAACAACAAAAACGCGATTTTGATTTTGGCCTTAATGGCATGCCTCTTGGCTGTGTCGGCATATGGCCAAACGGATGAAAACGCAACCACTAATAACCTAAACAATTGCGGAAACGAAACGGTCATTGAAATCCTTGGGCACAAACAACTAAAACCGGTCACATACTCCGTTCGCGTGAGTGAAACAGAATATACTTTGCGCGGCGACGCAGTCGACATCGCCCTGTTGGTTCTTCCGGAGTCAGGTTATCCGGCGATACCAAAAGGCAGTGATAAACCATGGGAAGAAACACTGATAGAAATCAAGGAAAATCGCCGTGCGCTGGGCGCCGCCGCTTTCTCTACACCAGGAAGACAAAAGGATTACATATTTTCCGATGAGATCGGCATTTATGACACCATCGTCGCCTATACAATCCAGAATAACGGTATTGTCATAAATGGTACAGACGATCTTGCGAATCTAACCGGTGGTTCAACCGCGGGTGATAGCTACGGCCCGCTTGATTCCTTGCTTAAAGGCATTAAGAGATTCAACCGCGTCGAAGATTGCCTCAAGGCTCTGAATAATGGCACAATCGACTATTATGTCGGTTCCGAGCGCGCAATCGATGAAGTTCTTTCTGATTTGCCACCCCAGAACCAAATCATCAAATCGCCGATACTGGCCGAAATCCCGTTCCGCTTCATAATCTCAAAAAATTCGTTGATCGATATGGACAAGATCAACGAAACATTGCGAAGCTGAAGCGGAAAATCGAACCAATAATATAGGAAATCTTCCTATCCCTTTTTTTATAAATCGTTGAATCAAACAAAAAATATTCCCCTAGGAATATTTTTTGTTGTTTAATTTTTAATACCGGCTTCTACTTGGCACCAAAGAGAGAAAATGCCGAGCCTAGGATTTGGGAAATCTGGGCGAAAACTGCCGTGAATGGCGCGGTGATATTGTCCCAGACGGTTTGCACCAGCCCTTTTTCTTTCACGCTTTGGATTTGCTTGGCCGCGGTATCAACCGTTTTCTGGGCGCCATCCAATTGCTGCTGGATTTCAGCCGGCACCACGCTCGATCCTGCACCCGCCGCTCCCGCTTCAACCCCGCCGGCAGCCCCCGCCGCTTCTCCGGAACCGCTGGATTCCGCCGCTACCGCCTCTTTTTCTTCAGCTTCTTCCTGCGCCGCGACAAACTCCGCGCCGCCAAAAAAAGATATTCCCGCCGCCAGCATTCCGCCCAAAATAAATTTTGCCAACATATTTTATATTTTTTATTATTGTTTACCCAATTATTATACTACAGCCCACGAGCAAATAACTAACATTTTGGAAACCGGCCTCAAATATTCTAATTTAGAATATTTTAGATCAATTGCCTTTTATGCGCTAATTTCAAAAATACCATCCCGGCAATCGCGACAAGAATGGAAACGAGGATCATCCCGGCAGCGATCGAGACCGCGTCGGAAATCATACTCACGGCCATGAGAAGGATGAAATTAAAAAGCAATTGCATCTGGGTTTGGATACTCAGCGCGATCGCCCGGTGCGTCGAAGGCACGATCTTGTTGATAATATTGCTCATAAAAACACCTTGCAGGCCCAATGACAGGGATGAAACAATGACCGCGGCAATAATCAAAAATCGCGATTGGGTCGCAAAAGACAAGGTTGCGGCCAAGGCAATGGCAAGATATAAAATCATGATTTTTTTCCAACCGACATGCTTGCTCAATTTGGGATAAAAAAACGCGCCTGCGAAACTGAAGGAATTGGCGGCAAAATACACCAAGCCAAAATAGGCCACAGATATGCCCGCTACCTTCATAACCGGCTGGTAATAATCAAACAAAACTCCGCAAGCGCCCGCCATCAAAGAAAAAACAATGGCCGTATGCCAAACAATCTTGTGTTTCAAGAGAAAGTCCAAACCTTCTTTGATATGGAGCAACGGCTTGCTGGCGCTCTTTTGCCGAGGCGGCTCCTTGAGAGAAAAAGCAATGCAAAGACCGGCAAAAGTCACAACTGTTGCCAATAAAAACACCATCCTTGGATCAATCAAATAAATAAAAACTCCGGCGGAAGCCAAAAGCCTTCCGGCGAAAAGGCTGATCGTCACTTTGGACTGCGCTTTTTCATAATGTTTTTCCTTCCCGATCGAAAGCAGCGTATCATAAACGAACGCGCTCGATATTCCCATTGAAAGCGCCGTGCCGATGCCGTTGAAACAGGAAGCGACAAAAAACATCGCGAAAGAATGGCCAAAATAATAAAAAACATTTTGGAGCAAATAGGCCAAGCTCATCAGAATCAACATCGACTTGCGGGAATATTTATCCGCCAAGATACTCGAGGGAAGGTCGAGGAAAAACGGCATGATCGAATAGGCCCCAAGGATCAGCCCGACCTGGGTCAGGTTCATGCCATTATCCAGCAAAAAGATCACAAAAACAGACATTGGGAACCACAGCCCGTCCAAAAAATTCATCAAGCAGATTTTACCGACATTCGCCTTCAGCCCCTTTTGTTCAATTTTATCCATTTTTTTATTCCTTTCGATTGTGTTACCTTAACACGAAATAATAGACCAATGAAAAATATTCTAAATTAGAATATTTGAGATTATGCCAAAATTAATAATTTTAAAAATGGCGCGTTCCGACTAACAAAAAAAGCGGGCAATCCGCTTTTTTTATGTTCAGACGAACGAAATATAGAAATATGAGGGGAGGAAAGGGTATGTCTTTCGTTCGACACGCAAGATATAAAATATCCCGCGGAGCATAATCGCTCTGATGGCGAAACTGACAAGAACACCAATCCCTTATTTCAACCATGGACAAAGGTTTTGAATTTCCCCCGTCTTTCCAGGGACGGGCACATATTCCATTGGCTGAAAATCTCCCCTAAAATGGAGTGAAGTGGCCTTAAGATATTTGGACCCTGTTTGGCGGCGATGCCTTTCAAAGATTATATCCAGGGGCTAAATTGCCCGAGCAACCAACTCGCCAAACATACCTTTAGCCTTTTCCCGTTTACCCCGTCAGCAGGAGTTTTGTCGGCAATGGAGGTTGTTGATGCCTCCGCGCACATTAACTGCTGATCAAAGGGGTTTTGGAACCCTTCTCCACTCATGCTTGCCCCCTACCCGAGCCAGGCGACAGACTTAATACCTATTATTTTTCCTCGCGGAGGAAAAGAATAGGCGCGAATTCGCGGCTCCTCGTCTGTCCAAACAATCGGAGCTTATGGGATTTTGAAGCTTTCCCCATTTTCTGCGAAACCGCAGAGGAAGAGCTTCCATTTTACTCCCGACCCATTACAACGGAAGTAAAGTTTTCTTATCACACCAAAAAAAAGTTGTCAAGGCCAAACGAAATTAGATGGTAACAACCACATTAAAGGATTTGATCACTTATCAAAAAAACGCTTACTTAACACCGCCAATTATTTTTCCTCAAATATTCTAATTTAGAATATTTGAGGATAACGTTACTGGGAATTTTTGATTTTTATTTTCAGAGGCCGATTTCGGGGGCGATTTTTTGCATTGAGATGAGGCAGATTTCAATGAATTTTTCCAGGGCAATATTCAGGCCACCGGGATTAACGCACATTGCCACCTGGTCGCGGCGGGTGCCGGCGGCGAATTTCGGCTCTTTTAAAAACCTTTTTATGACCGATGACAATTTAACGTCAGCCATCTTTTTTGACGGCATGATCAGCGCCACGCAATTTATCAAACCGGTCAGGCTGTCGGCGCAAAAAATCGCCCACTGCGCTTTGTTCCGCGGATTTATCCCCGTCCGCTCCGGCGCGTGCGCTTTGATAATCGCGTCCACAGCATCGGAAATTTCGAGATCATATTTAGCCAAAACTTCGCGGGTTTTAGCCGGATGCGTCTCCTTGTACCCCTCGCAGTAATCAATATCATGGATCAATCCGGCCAAAAGCCAATCCTCCCGACCCGGATCTTCGCTCCCCAACTGGCCTTGCGCCTGCAAATAATCATAAATCCCGCCCATGCACGCCTCCAGCTCCAAAGAATGCGGAAATGTATATTTATCATCCCCCAACTGCTTCTTCGCCGCCTCAAAATATTTTGACCGATCGTATTCCATAGTTTTTGTCTAGTATTTTAAATTTTGATTTTCTATTTTTTTTCTATTATAATAAAGATATAATAGTTAATCAATCTCAAATGCTAACTAAACGCCAAAAACAAGTTCTCGATTTTATAAAAAAGTCTACTGAAAAAAAAGGATATGCCCCCTCTTTGGAAGAAATACAAAAACAATTTAAACTCGCATCTGTTTCTACGGCACATTTTCACATCTCAAAGCTTAAGGAAAACGGTTATTTGGATAAAATCGAAAATAAAGCGCGTGCCATCAGCATTCCAAAAGAACAGTTATTGGTTAGAGTACCACTGTTGGGATTGATTGCGGCAGGCCAGCCCATTGAAGCGGTTCAAAATAATGAAACAATCGCAGTGCCAAAAGATAAACTTCCAAAATCAGCGAGAATATACGCTCTCCGCGTAGTCGGCAATAGTATGATCGATGAAAATATTAACGACGGTGATATTATTTTGGTCAAACATCAGCAAACCGCAAACAATGGCCAAAAAGTGGTTGCGTTGATAGATAACCAACAGGCAACCTTAAAAAAATTTTACAAAGAAAAAGGTCATATCCGTTTACAACCTGCGAATAAAAAAATGGAGCCAATAATCATTAATAAAAAAACGCCTATAGAAATACAAGGAGTCGTCTTGGATGTCATCAAAACTGTAAATTATTATCCCGAAGCCGTACAAGAACCAACAACGCCAACTTATAATCCTTGCCAACCAACGCTTTTGCAAAATAAAAAAATAAAAATCGCTCACGATTTTTCAAAAGACGCGGACGTAATTTTATTTCACGGCGATTGTCTTGATTTAATGAAAAAATTACCGGAAAAATCTGTTAAACTTGTAGTTACCTCGCCCCCCTATAACATTGGCAAAGAATACGAAAAAAGAAAAGACTTGGATATTTATCTTGCGGAACAAGAAACAACTATCAGGGAAGCATCTCGCATACTAACCGACGATGGCAGCATTTGTTGGCAAGTTGGAAACCATATTGGAACAGATGGCGAGGTTTATCCATTGGACGCGCTCATTTATGCCATCGGAAAAAGAAATGGGTTCAAACTTAGGAATCGCATCATTTGGCATTTCGGACACGGACTGCACTGTTCTAAAAGATTTTCCGGACGGCACGAAACTATAGTTTGGTTCACAAAAAATGACAATTACACTTTTAATTTAGATCCCGTACGCGTACCTCAAAAATATCCGGGTAAAAAAAATTTCAAGAAAAACGAAAAGTATGGCATGCTTTCCTGTAATCCCCTCGGAAAAAATCCTTCCGATGTATGGGAAATCCCAAATGTAAAAAATAACCATCCAGAAAAAACCAGTCATCCTTGTCAATTTCCAATTGAACTCATCGAAAGACTTGTTTTATCTATGACAAACCCTGGGGATGTGGTGTTTGATCCTTATTTGGGCGTAGGAAGCGCACTTTGCGCGGCAGTGCTCCATAATCGAAAAGGTTATGGTTCTGATATCATGAAAGAATACCTGGATATCGCCGAAGTACGAATAAATGCTGCAGTCAACGGTACATTAAAACATCGCTTGATGGGTACGCCAGTTTATCAACCAACAAACAGCCTTAAACTCACCGAAGTCCCTGACGAATTTAGAAAGATGCGCGAAAGTTTATTTGGGTCCAGGTTTTGAACCGTTATATTTTCTTAACTTAATTGAGGCAAGAGCCTCTTTTCTGTTATTTTTGAAAAAATTTTTTAATTTTTCAGTATCTTCTTTTTCTTTATCGGTCAAACCAATACCAATAACAAAAACCGGAATATCAATATTGCTTTCGCCCCTATTTTCAAAATCAACGAGTAACTGATCAAAAGACGAAACTCCGGTAGACATTTGTTTTACTAATTCCGCGGCAGGAACAACCTCTATACCGCACTCAATATATCCAAGATTTTTGAAAATCACCATCTTGGAAAAAATATCATAACCCATAAAAGCGTACTTCCCGAATTGAATTTCCAAACCTACCTTATTTTTTATTCCATCCATTTCCCGAAAACGCCCTTTGCCGAAAGCATGCCGCGGTTCCGCATATATTTTTTTCTTTCCGTTTACTTTTGCCGTCCAATTTTTTCCATGCAAAGCCGTTTTAAGATGGTGATTCATATCGCGAGGCGAAAACAATAGTTCCCCTTTCATTGTTTTTTCCGCGCTCTCTTTCGTCAAACACTCCTTAGCGTCAAGATTTTTGATAACTCTCAAAATTTCCGCCAGCTCGCCGCGGTGTTTATCTTTGATAAATTTTTCGCCATCTTTAAATGAATATGTATTTACGATTTTCATATTAATTATTGAAAAAATCAGCGATATTAATCTTAAGTGCTTTCGCGATTTTTTCGATATTTTCCAAAGTTATATTTTTTTCAGCACGCTCAATCATTCCAATATAAGTCCTGTGCACACCGGCACGTACTGCCAATTCTTCTTGCGACAAATCCAATCTTTTCCGTTCATCGCGAACTTTTTGACCAAATTTTATTAAAACTTCTTTTTTCATAAATGATAACTATAGTATACCCCTTACAAATTCTAGCTCTACATACTATAATTAGCATTATTGAAGCAACCAAACAAAAAAAGCCCTCAAAAGTGCTTTAATTGAAAACACGATTACTTTTTCTAACGCTTATCTTCGGGTAACTATACAAGACTAAGCCTCACACAAATCAAATCGCATTTAAAAAACAATAATATAATTACCAAACGCTTCAAGTCTTTTTCAAATGGATCGATCCGGCTATATTCCATCTTCATAATCGCGCACCGACGTGTCGTCGGAGCGGTAGAATGTTGATTCGTAATCTATTGGCTGTCCCTGTTTGGCCGTGATCCAGGGGACATCTTTGTGGGATAAATTGGAAATCTCGGTTGCGGTCATATTGGATAAACGGTCAAGCTCCCAATCGATATGCTCTTTTTCACGGCCATCGATAACGCTCAAATCCGGATCAACTTCCGGGTTGATGAGATATTTTGTTTGCGGATATTGGTAATATTTGCTTTTTATCAGTTCAATTTGATTTTTTTTGAGCAGCCCGTCAACAATTTTTTCAAACATTACCGGAGTCGGCCCGTGATGGTTTTTAATATACAATGCGCCCATCAACTGTTCCTCATATTTTTCGTAATAATCAAAATCGATGAAATAAAGAATTTTATACAAAACCGTCATTCCCACATTCGGCTTCCCGCCCACCTTTTTTAATATGTAAAGCAAAACTTCCCGGAATTTATCCGCTCTTTCCTGCGGCACATCAATCCGAACATACCTTTCTTCTTTCTTTGCTACATTTTCTTTTGCGGATTGGATTTTAACCGAGATCATCTCGTCTTTTTCCGCCAGAAAATCTTCGATAGTGAGGTCGAAAATGTCGGCCAGTTTTCTGGCTTCAACCACGGTGATGTCGCGCTCGCCCTGCTCGATCTGGGCGTAAGTGGGACGTGAAACGCCGATCTGCTGCGCCACCGCCTCCTGGGTCAAACCCTTTTTGGCTCTTAATTTTTGGATAAATTGAGAAATCATTTTTTGGTATTATAAAACCATTTTACTAAATGTAAAATATATTGTCAATAGTAATGTAAAATAATCTGTCATCAGCTGGTGCGTTTTTGGCCGGTGAGGAGTTTTACGGCATTTTGCAGGGAGCCGGCGGGGGTGATTGTTCCTGCGTTGACGAAAAAAATTTCGTCGGCGGCGTCGATG
>JBAYLX010000024.1:0-12453 GCA_041663885.1 Minisyncoccota bacterium
AAACGCAATCAAAACTTTACGAGCTGGTCTGGCAAAGATTCATTGCCAGCCAGATGAATCCGGCAATAATCGACAGCATCAGTATCGACATTAATGCCGCGACAACCACTGGTAACAATTACGATTTCAAGGCCAACGGGCAAACGCTTAAATTCGACGGTTATCTGAAAGTTTATCCAACAAAATTCGAAACTTTGCATTTGCCGCAAATGGAAATTGCCGAACCGCTTAAATTCATAAAACTTGACCCGACCCAGCATTTCACCAAACCGCCGGCAAGGTTCAACGAAGCCAGCCTGATCAAAGCCCTGGAGGAACACGGCGTGGGCCGGCCTTCGACCTACGCGCCCACCATCACCACCATCCAGACCCGCAATTACATTGAAAAAGACGAAAAAAAATCATTCAAACCCACGGAAATGGGATTGATGGTCAACGATATTTTAGTGGAACATTTTCCGCAAATAGTGGACATCGGCTTTACCGCCAAAATGGAAGAAGAATTCGACGAGATCGCCGAGGGGAAATTGGACTGGGTCAAAGTTCTGCGCGATTTTTATGATCCGTTCAAAAAAAATCTGGATTCCAAATATCTTGCCGTGGAAAGCAAAAAAACCGAGGCCATCGCCACCGAAAAACCCTGCCCTAAATGCGGCGCCAATCTGGTGATCAAAATGGGGCGTTTCGGCAAATTCTACGCTTGCCCGAAATTCCCGGAATGCAAACACACTGAGAACATGGAACCGGCCAAACCGGCATTCGAATTTGAAATCCCCTGCCCTAAATGCAAAACCGGCCACGTCGTGGAAAAGAAAACCAAAAAACGCAAAATCTTCTACGGCTGCTCGACTTATCCCGACTGCGATTTCGCCCTCTGGGACAAACCCACCGGAAAATTCTGCGAAAAATGCAATTCAATGCTGGTTGAAACCAAGCGCGGCGTCGAAAAATGTTCCAACAAAGAATGCAAATAGTCCCGCAAGGTCGCACCTTGCACATTTTACAAAATGTGCAAGGTGCGACCTTGCCCAAACTTTAACCTTGATTTTTCCCCAATTTTAAGCTACCTTACAATCATTAAATTAACGCCGAAGTGGTGAAATTGGCATACACGCAGCACTCAAAATGCTGTAAGGGCAACCTTGTGTGGGTTCAACTCCCACCTTCGGCACCAATTAAAAAACACGCTTAGCGTGTTTTTTAATTTGTGCTGCCCCATCCGCCAGCCGGCGGAACAAATTACTCACACTAATTGCAAACCCTATTCCACCCAAAACGATTTTTCATCTATTAAAACAACTAATCTGCCCTTGAAATCTTTGGTTGTTTTAAATTCACAAAGCAAGTTTTGCAATGAAGCCGCGATTTTGGTAAAAGTCGGCGGAAAAACTTTGATCAAAATGATACCCGGAAAATCTTTGGCGCAAAATAGCGACGGTACTGCAAAATCATTATCGTGCGTCAAAATTATTCGCGCTTCCTTTTTGGCCATTTGCCCAACTACCTTATCGGAGGCTCCCTTGGGAACATATTTAACATCGTGCCCCGCGGCTAAGAGCAATTTTGCCAATCGTAATTTGACATTTTCATCGACAAGAAATTTCATCAAATTTTTTGTTTGTTGTTTGAATTCCGCCCCGTTCGGCAATTTGCGCGGCATAACTTAAAGCCGCGTTAACGTGTTGCTTGGTAATTGACGGAAAATCTTTCAAAATTTCATCAACAGTTTCACCTGCCGCCAACATTTCCAAAATTTGCCAAACCATAACGCGAGTACCGCGAAAAGTAAGCTTGCCGTGGCAAACTTCCGGATCGGCAACGATATATTTATTGATAGTGACTAAAGCCATAAATTTTATCTATAAAGATAACTCAATCATAACAACAAAAACCAACCTGTCAATTTTTTGTTTCCTTAATATCCACACTACAATAGAGTAAACAAATTGTTTACTGTACCCTTGCCTTTTGCTAGCATAGACTTAATAGTAAAAAAATGGAGGGTTGCTGGCCAAAAAATCAGAATTAAAATACCCTGCCCTAGCCAAGATTGAGGGCAATTTTGTTAAAAAACCGGGCGTTCAAATAATCGCCAAAATCGCTAAGGCACTAGATGTTGCTATGGAAGATTTATTAAAATAAATCTATGGAATTTAAATTAAGAACGAACGCAAGATATTTTAATGACAAAGATGTTCTCCTCGATCTTAAACGTGTTGCCGATCTTCTTAAAAAAGATACTGTTTCTCAGCAAGAATACATAAAACACGGTAAGTTTTCTTTTCACACTTTCTACAATAGGTTTGGCAGTTGGAATAAAGCCTTAAAAGCAGCAGGGATAAGCCTAGGTAGGTTCAAAAATATTTCCGATAAGGAACTTTTCGAAAATCTTGAAATTTTGTGACGATCATTTTGACGTCAGCCATTTTATAGTGAAATTAAAAAACCTTTGTCAAAATACTCTGCAAAACCATATGACAATCGTTTTGGGAGTTGGTTAGAAACATGCAAAGCTTTTATCAAATATAAAAATAGTGATCTTGAATTTATAAAAATATTTAAAGAAAAAAGTACCGGCAGATCAAGAACAATAAATGAGAAAACGAGATTACATGTTTTTAAAAGAGACAATTATGCGTGCCGGATTTGTGGTAAGAGTCCAGCAACTCATAGAGGCATTACTTTGCATCTCGATCATATTATTGCCTTCTCAAAAGAAGGGGCAAATGACTTGAACAATTTACGAACACTTTGCGATAAATGTAATCTTACCAGAGGTAATGATGAAAGTTTATAAATGAATCATTCGCCAAAAAAATCTTCGGCTCGAACCTGTATTTGTCCGCCAAAAAAATCAGCGGATTGCCCCAAACGCAATGGGCGGCGTTAGCCGCCGCCCGTGAAAATTCAAGCGATTTTTCACTCAGCTGTTGCCGCTTACTTTGCCGCCTCAACCACTCTTCGCGCACCTTTAATTGCGTCGCTTTTCAATTTTCCCGCCGAAGAACTGAATTTTATTCCAGTGTTCTTTCATCTCCTGCGCCAATGCGTCTATTTCTTCATTGCCCGCCTTCATTCCTTTTTTATATTCTGCCGCCACGGAATCAATAATTTCTTGATAAACGGCTTCGCTGATATCGTCCGCCATTTCAAGTTTTTCAACCACATCACCCTTCATTTTAATAACCCAAGCCTTGGCGTGCTTTTGATTCTTCTTCCCCTTCGGGCCGAAGAAAAAGAATACCGAAGTCGCCAAACCGGCAAGACTCTCGCCCAAAACTACCAACCCAGCTGCGATCGAACCGCTTTTTTTGTTTCATTTTCCATTGCTTAATATATTTACGATTAATGCTTTAAATAATTACCGCCAAACTTTGGCAATATCCACGGTTTTAACCGACAATACATTCCATGTTTTCCCCGCTGCATCGCGCTCGATATTGGAAATATTAGCCTTCCAAACATCGCCTTCAGTCAAATCGCCGTAAATCACCATCGAAAGATTTTTGTTGTCGCCGCATTGGTAATTAAGCCGTTCGCCTTTAGTATTGCCCGCGGTCGCGCCGTTGATAAAAACACACACCGTACCATCCGCCAATTGCACTTTTTCCGCCTGTCCACGCAAATCCTTCTCCGTACGTGCTAAAATTTCGGTTTTAATTACCACCGCTTGCGAATTAATAAATTTGAAAACAGATAATACTTTTTCCGGAGTTACGTCTTTGATTATGTTTTCGCCGGCATTACATAACAATTCTTGCACCAATACCACGTTATTTTTGTCGGGATTGGGCAAAATTATGGCATTCGTCACACACGCCCCATCGCCAGATTCAAAAATATATGCTTCTGAATTGCCACTCATCTTTTTGGGAGCATTTTTGTCCGCCGCCCAATCAGTGCCGTTAAAAAACCATTGCTTTTTTAAGCTATCGAATTTGTAGGTCGAGCCGCCAGCTTGATCAAGAAAAATAAAATCGGCAATGTTCCCGGAAAATACCGAAACAATAATTTTCGCGATTGCGTTCTTGCTTGTTGTCGACTTTAATTCAGCTAAAACCTTGCATTTATCATCGGCCGCGATACCGCACTTATTCTGGCTGATTGCCGTACTTCTCTCAAAACCCGAACCGCCGAATTCAAAACCAAACTCCTCATTGCGATAGGTTTGCGGATTCACGGTTTCATTGGCGACTTGCCAAACTTTAGCAAGGTCTACAATTTCGACCGATGATACATTCCATTCTTTTTCTACCGTATCGTATTTAATGTTGGAAACGTTGGCTTTCCAAACATTACCCTCGGTTAATTCGCCATAAATAGCTTTGGCTAAATTTTTAGTATCGCCGCATTGGTAATTCATCCGCTCTCCTTTCGTGTTGTCTACTGTCGCGCCGTTGACAAACACGCACATCGTTCCATCCGCCAATTGCACCTTTTCCGCCTGCCCCTGCAGATTTTTTTGCTCGCTTGCCAAAATTTCTGTTTTAGTTACGGCTGTCCCTGTTTTTTTTGAAACATAAATATATGTCCCCGCGCCCGCCAAACCAACCGCCGCAATTATTAAAACCGCCGCCAATATCGAAAATCCAAGTTCATTTCTTTTCATTTTTGTTATTGTTATTATAGTTATTTACATTTTAATACTAACAAAATACACATTAACAATTCATTAATATTCAAATCAAAAAAGACGGTTGCCCGTCTCTGCAAAAAATTTCGGCGCAACAAAACAAATCCCGATCTATGATTATAAATCAGATACCCAGATTCGGCTCGGATAGCAAATCATCAGGATTGGCAACAATCTCACCCCACTTCCAGGCGAAATAAGCCGCGACTCCGGCCATGGCCGCGTTGTCCACGGATAAATCGGGCGATGGCGCGAGAAATTTGATTTCCAATCCCTTAGCCGATTTCTTCATCTCCTCTCGTAAAACTTTATTGGCGCTAACTCCCCCGCCGATAATAATTGATTTGGCACCCAAAGTTTCCGCGGCGCGTTTTGTTTTGGAAACCAGCACCTCAACGATCGCCTGCTGGACTTCATAACTCATCGCCCGCTGGTATTCTTTTGAATTTTGCGTTTCCGGAGTTTGTTTCTGGTGCGAATAAAGCACCGCGGTTTTCAACCCGGAAAAACTGAAATTGTAATTCTTCTGGTTCATCATCGGTCGAGGCAAAAAATTGCCTTCGCCAATTTTTTGCCAAGATACTGAGCGTAGCGAAGGACTATTCCATTGTTCCGCGTATTTGGCGATTTCCGATCCGCCCGGATACCCCAAGCCGAGGATGCGCGCCGCTTTGTCAAAACACTCGCCCGCCGCGTCATCCTGGGTTTCGCCCAATAATTCATAATTACCGATTGCATGCGCCAAAAACAAAAGCGTATGGCCTCCCGAAACCACCAGGCAAACCGCCGGCAAATATTTTTTGGAAAACTCAATTTCTCCAATCCCCAGCGTTAAAAGATTCGCCAGAAAATGTGCCTCCAGATGATTGGATCCGACCAATGGAAAACCGCATTTCTTGGCCAGATTTTGGGAAAAATTAATGCCGGTCCACAAACAAGGATCTAATCCCGGCCCCTTGGTCACGCCGATGAATTGGATTTTAGAAAGATCGATTTTTTTTATTGCCTGCTCAAAAACCAACGGCAAATTTTTCTGATGCTCGCGTTTAGCCAAGAACGGGTACACCCCGCCATAACCGGCGTGAAGCTGCGTCTGCGAAGAAACAACATTGGAAAGCGCCTCGATCTTTTTTAATTTTCTTTTCTCTTCTTTAACGCGCAAAACCGCCACCGAAGTGTCGTCGCAAGATGTTTCCACCGCAAGAAAATAAATATCCTCCATAAACAAACTAAATTGAAAATTAAAAAATCAAAATGAAAAATGACAATGTAAAGTTAAAAATAAAAAGACATTTTACATTTTTAATTGTCATTTTTAACTTTGATTTTTACATTTTACATTTTCTATGGCGAGTTTAACCGCCCCCATCACCGGATCGCCGGAAATAACAAAATCGAATCTTTTGGGATAATAACGCTCAATCTCGTTCATCGCGGTGTCGGCCACCCAGCGGGAAAGATAGGCTCCGCCCACCAAAACCAGCGGCACTTGTTCGGAAAAAATTAACCTGGAAGCCACCTCGCGCACCGACAAAGAAATTTCCTTCCCCGCCGCGATCAATATTTCCCGCGCCACCTTGTCGCCGGCGGTCGCAGCATCGTCGCAAACCCGGAAAAGCTTGGGAATGTTAGTGGCAAAATCAGCATAGACAAAGTCCACCAGTTTATCAAGGCTTTTGAGCTTCAAATTTTTGAGCGCGACTTTTTCCAGGATCGTATCCGTCACGCGGCCATCATAGCTTTTCAAAATCGCCTGGAAAGTTTTTTGCCCAATCCAAAACGCCGATCCTTCATCGGCCAGCCATCCCCAGCCGTTAACCTTGTCCTCGCGGCTGCCGTTCCAGCCATGCACCGCGCATCCGGTACCCGCAATCGCCACAATCCCGTCACGGCCATTAGCACCGGAACGGAATGCCACCTGCTGATCAGAACCGATTTCAATCTGGCCTTTGAAAATGACCGCGATTTTTTTATGTTTTTTCAATTCGCGGACGATCTCGGCCTTCCGGCTCTTAAACTCCTCTTCCATCGCCGGCAAACCGATGAAAGTTGAAATGATCTTAACATTTCTTTTCCCTTTTAAAACGCCGATAATCCCCTCGGCAATGCTTTTGGCCGCCTTTTCAATGCCGACATTGCGCGGATGGGAAATTCCGGAAACAAATCTGGAGACAATCTTGCCCTCCATATCCGCCAAAGCCACGGCCGTCTTAGTCCCTCCCCCGTCCACCCCAATAACAAAATTTCGGTTGTTAATCTTTGTTTTTTTGTTTTTAACCATTGGAAATGAATTTATTTTTTATTCTATCATATTAAAAATTAAAGGCACGGATGCACTATACACTCGGCCTTTCAGTTGCAAAAAACAACTCTTGTAAATTCACCTTGTTTTTTAAGAACTATTCTGATAACTCCCGACGAACCAGCTAATGATAAATTAGAAAGCCGGTCAATCAATGGAGAATTTTCATCAACTCTAAAGCTAGCAATTTCGAAACACACTTAATTTCCTCCTCCTAAAACAAAAAATAAAATCCACGGGCATCACCCGTAGTTGGCCGCCTGGCACAGAAAGCGCCAAACAACAATAATTATATAACAAATTTTTCCTCCCGCGTCAAAAAAATACAAGTAAGACGCGAAGCCTTCCTTGATTAAATCCAATTTATCGGATTTTCTCCAAACTGCCGTTCTTGCCCATAGCGACAAGTAGCGCGAAAAAATCCATCCCTTTCCCATCTGTCGAAAAAGGTATCGAAGTGATTCTTTTTCCAAGGTTCTATTAAAAAACTAATCGCTCCCGGCGCCTCTCTATCGAAAGGCGTATGCATTGGCATCCCATTTCCCTCCTTATTTTTATTTATATTTTAATAACAAATTCATCGTCAGCAGTCAAACAAAAAGTGTGCCGCATTTTTAATTTTCACCAATTAAAGACAAGATTCTTTTTTGATCCTTTCCGCCAGAATCATTTTCACGAAGGACTGGTAAGGGATATCTTGCTTGTTGGCCATTTCTTTTAATCGGGAAATCATGCTTTCCGGCAGCCTGATGGAAATACTGCGCGCGGATGGTTTTAATGAAGATAAATCTGGATTAACCCGGGCGGCTGCCCAATCGATATAATCGGCGCTATCATGTTTGGCCCAAAATTCACGCGCTTCTTCTTGGGACTTGAACTTCGGAATTTGTTTTAAATTTTCTTTTTTTATCATAGATTTTGATAAATATTTTTTTCTTTCTGGCTCATCGGCCGCGCCGATATTACGCGGATTTTATTATCTCTGATCATGAATACAACAAACAACAATCTTGAAAAATTGGTTTTCCCCAACGCATAATAACGAATTTCCGACAAGCTCGAATGATCTTTATCAAATTGAACCAACAACGGCTCATTAAAAAATATTTCTTCGCTTTCCCAAAACATCACTTGATGTTTTTCCCAATTTTTATCGAGATTGCCGGAATCCCAATCAAAGCCGCCAATCTGGCCGAAATCGATCTCTTTCATTTTAATTTATTGTATATTACCATAATATACATAATAAAATACTTGTCAAGTTAAGCAACAGTGCCGTCATCGACATTCCGCATTACCAGCGTCCCTGGTTCCACTTGGCAGTTTTTGCCGATGAAGCGGGCGGGCATGATGGTGACGCGCGTTCCGATCTTGGTGTTTTGGCCCACGATCGTGCCCAGGGATTTCAGACCGGTATCCACTTTGGCCAAAACTTTCACGCCGTCTTTTTCTTTTTTTACCCGCGCCGAAATCATTCCGCGGTCGATCCGCACATTGGCCGTGATCACCCCCGCGCCCGCGCGCACGCCGCTCGACAAAATCGAATCACCGATATATCCCGAATGGACATGGACATCGGGCTGGAAAATCGTGCGCCCCACCTCGCAAAGCGCGCCCACCATCGCGCCGTTTTCGAGGTTGCAATAATCGCGTACAATCGAGTTATTGCCAATTATCGAATTATCGCCGATATAGCAAGGTCCTTTTATTACTGCGCCTTCGTAAATTTTACAATTTTCGCCAATAACCACATTGCCTTCGATAATCGCATTTTTAGCGACCTGGGCGGATTTAGCAATAGTTTTTTTAACCAAAAATCTATCCAGCAAATATTTGCTGGCATCAAACAGATGCCAGGGATACTTCAGTGAAACACTCGAATAATCCTTATCCAAAATTATGATCCGGGAATCGTTTTCCTTTGCGTAAAGCGACATCGCGACCTCGAATTCCTCGTTATGGTTGGCACTTCCCAAAACATTTCCAATGTAATCAAAAATTTTATTATCGAGCAGATAAACTCCGGTGATTTTAATATTCGATGGTTCTTTGCCTTCGGCCGGTTTTTCAATAACTTCCAAAACTTTATCGCCATCCAAACTCGCCACTCCATAAAGCCAGGGATTTTTTGTAACCTGGCCGGCCAGCACCATTTGCGCGCCGGTTTGCCGGCTCTTTTCCAACATCTTGGCGGCAATATCCTGGCAATCGATCCGCCCGGCATTCAAAACGAAAAATTGCCCCTTTATATAGTCTTTGGCGCTCATAACCGCGTCCCCCATCCCCTTCGGCTCTTGCTGGATCGCGTATTGCACATTTTCGATGCCAAACGCCGGATTTTTCAGATCCTCTTCAACTTTGCGGTTCGGACTTTGCACAACCACAATGTCTTTCACTCCAATTTTTCTCAAACCATCGATCGCATACCAAATCAGCGGCTTGCCCATAATCCTGAGCAAACTTTTATGTTTTGAATTCAGCGGCCAAAACCGGGACGATTCTCCCGCGGCCAATATCACGGCTTGGAGCGGTTGGTTATTCATATTATTTTTTGCCAATTATTTTGAAAATATTGGAAATTATTTTTTTGGAATCAAAAGGTAATTTATCTTTTTGCAAAATATCCGCGCCAATGAATTTATCTTTTGGCAAATCTTCATCAACTGCTATTAACCCACAGATTTGCGGATTTTCTTTTTGGTATTCCGCCATCAATTCCTTATCGATCGGTTTATTATGATATAAAACATAATCCAAACTTGTTCCCATATATTTTTCCACTTCGTTTGCGAATTCTAAAGTTGTAAAACCATTAGTTTCTCCAAGTTTGGCAAGGGAGTTGCTAATAAGTATTTTTTTTGCCTTAGCTTTTTTCAACACTGCCGTGGCACCATTAGGCAGAAAACATGGAACAATGCTTGAATACAAATCACCCGGACCGACTAATATTAAATCCGCCTCAAGAATTGCTTTTTTGGCTTCAGGAAAAATCTTTGCTTCAGTTTCCAAATATACTTTTTTAATTTTTAAATTACGATCGTGGTTCTCTAAAGCATCAATTTCCCATTCCCCTTTTATGATTTCTCCATTTGCCAATTCAGCAATGATGTGTGATTGCGTTATAATCATCGGCAATGCCTGATTGTCTTTCAATTCCATAAAATCAGAAACAAACTCGATCACTTTACGATAGTTCTTAAACGATATTTCCAACCCCGCCATGAATACGTTACTGAATGGATGGCCAATATGACCCTCGCCAAAATCTTCGCGTCCAAAACGAAAAGACCATAAATTCTTTTTCCATTCGGGCGCACTGGATAAAGCTAAGACATGGCGACGAATATCTCCCGGGGGCAAAACATTGAAGTCGTCACGTATTTGCCCGGCAGAATACCCGCTATCTATCATTGAAGTGATCCCCGTAATCTGAAATCCTTTCTTTTTAAGAGGTTTTAAAAGCAAATTGGGAATTATAGTGCCGCCGCCAAGGCAAACAATTTTTCTCGCTACGCGAGATCTCGCGTAGCGAGACATTTTTTTGGCGGTTTTTGGTTTTTTTTGAGTTTTTTTCGCGGTCATAGACAAAATTGAGTTTATTCCTTAAACTGTATAATACTCTAAAAAAACAACCCTTTCAACCTATATGATCCAAAAATTTCTTATTAAAGGCGGAGTTCCCTTATCCGGCGAAGTTGAAATTTCCGGCTACAAAAACAGCGCCGGCGCGGTACTTTCCGCCGCGTTGCTGACCGAAGAACCCTGTATCATCGACAATTTGCCGCTCTGCACCGACGTCCTCGACCAAATTTCGATCATCGAGCAAATGGGCGGCAAAATCGAATGGCTATCCGATCACAAGATAAAGCTAGATGCAAAAAACCTCAACCCAGAAAAGATCCCCTTCGGGCTCTTTCAAAAGATGAGAGTGTCAGTGCTACTTATCGGCCCGCTTTTGGCCCGATTCCGCAAATTCAAAGTTCCCCATCCCGGCGGCGACAAAATCGGCATCCGGCCGGTGGCCATGCATCTGGAAACGCTAAAGAAATTCGGCGTAAAGTTCTGGGAAGAAAACGGATTCTATTGTTTTGAAACTCCTGAAAATATCGAGGGCGCCGTCATTGCCCTAAAAGAATTCTCGGTCATCGGCACCGAAATCGTGATGATGCTGGCGGCTTGCGCCAAAGGCAAAACTGTCATCGAAATCGCCGCGGCGGAACCGCAAGTCCAGGATCTGTGCGCGATGCTCCAGCAAATGGGTGCCAAGATCAAGGGTTGTGGCAACCACACGCTGGAAATTGAAGGGAAAAACAAGCTTTCCGGAACCGAATTTTCGATTTGCGCCGACCCGCTGGAAACTGGCACTTTCCTGATTGCGTTTGCATTGACCGGTGGCCAAGGCATTATTAAAAATACCGAACCCCAACATTTGACCTTTTTCCTCGAACGGATGAAAGACATCGGCGTTAATCTAGAAATCAATGGAACCCAAATCACTGTAAACCCATCCACCGCCTTCAAGGGAACAAAAATCCAGGTGCTTCCCTATCCGGGATTCCCCACTGACTTGGAACCGCAAACCACAGTGCTGCTAACACAGGCCCAGGGAAAAAGTTTAGTGCATGAACCGCTCTATGAAAACCGCTTCCAGTATTTACATGAACTGCGTAAAATGGGCGCGGACATTGAAATCACCGATCCGCACCGCGCGCTGGTTTTCGGAAAAACCGAGCTGACCGGCACCAAAGTTGACGCTTCCGACATCCGCGCCGGCGCGGCGCTGATTTTGGCCGGATTAACCGCACGCGGCGAAACTATCGTGGACAACATCTTCCACATCGAGCGCGGGTATGAAAAATTCGACCAGAAATTGAAATCATTAGGCGCAGTCATTGAAAAAATAGAAGAATAAGATTTAAGATTTAAGATTTAAAAAACCCGGTTTTCACCGGATTTTTTCTCTTTCTTCAAAGCAAAATTAATTTCTGCAAGTATTTTTGCAATGCCGCGCAGGCGACGGCCAAGCGAAAGCGTATTTCCAGCAGGAAATAACGCGCGTCGCAAAAATGGTTGCCGAAATTAATTTTGCGACCCCCTCGCCAACTCCCACGTTTTAATATTCAATTCCAAATGCTTGGGCGCCACCGAAGATTTGATTGCCGCCAATAAAGTATCGGGTTGGAGCGGAATCATTTTTTCAAACGCCGCCCGGCATAGCAGATAGATTCCCGACACTACCGGCGTTCCAAGCTCCTTTTGGCAAATGCCATTGGCGTCAACCACTTCGATTTTTTTGGTGATCTTTTGCAAATTTTTGACAATTTCCTCCTCGGCCAGCAAAGGCTTTCCGGGAATCATCACTTCGGTTTTATTGATCAGGTATTGCGTCTGCGAACCCGCGAAATAAGCTGCTTTCAAACATTCCTGCATTTCCAAACCCACAATCAGATCCGCTTTCTTGGCTTCCACCAGCGGCGAAAAAACCTGTTTACCGAATTTGATGTGCACTTCCACCGAC
>JBAYLX010000025.1:0-12099 GCA_041663885.1 Minisyncoccota bacterium
AAATTCACGCCCGAGGAAGCGGTTTTGCTGGTTCTCAATGATTTCAAGATCGTTTTAACCACAACTACTTTGACCACAGTATGGGCATTTCTGCCTCTGCTGTTTTCGTCAGGCATCATGGGCCAGTTTTTGAAATCAATTCCGATAACGATCTCCGTTACTCTGATCGCGTCGCTGGCAATCGCGTTGATGGTCAACCATCCCCTGGCCGCGATTTTGGAGCGGGTGCGGCTGACCAAGAACTTTTTCTTGATTTACTGCGGTTCGCTTTTGGCACTGGCGGCATTATTGCTTTTCCAAAACAACCCCGCGACAATCGCGGCCGGAGCCATTATCCTGACTGCCGCCGGACTGATGGTCTATTGGTATGAAAAAGGCGGAAAAACCGCCCTGGAGGCCAACAGCCGCCTGGTGCGGCAAGAAGCAAAAGACGACGAGCTCATCAAACAAAAACTCCAACAGCATGGCGGCGAGCAAAAAAGTTTTTCCCGCCGGCTCATGCACGGAATATTGAATCTCAATTCCGCCCTGCCGGTCTATGAAAAATATCTTGCCAAGCTGATCGACAATATCCGTTTGCGCAAAATATTCTTTGCCGGAGTTATTGCGTTGTTCTTGGTCGCCGCCGCGCTTCCGACCCTTGGCGTGGTGAAATCGGAATTTTTTCCCGCCGATGATTTTGGCTATATGTATCTGAACATTGAAACTCCGGTCGGCTACAAGCTGGACGCAACGGACAAAATCGTTAAGATTGTCGAAGAGAAACTTTTAGGCTACAAAGAAATCGATAATTTTTCCACCACCGTGGGCGCGGCGGCGTCAACATCTGTTTCCGGAGGAGGCGGCGGCGCGAACAAAGCATCGATTACCGTCAATCTGGTTGAAAAAAACCAGCGCGAACTGAAATCATTCGAACTTGAAGAAATTTTGCGCAATGAATTATCACAAATTAATGACGCGAAAGTGACCGTGGTTTCCCTGCGCGGCGGTCCGCCCAGCGGCGCGGCATTCCAAGCGCAAATCAGCGGCGACGATATCGCCAAACTGCAAAAAATCGCCAATGATCTGAAGCCGGTATTGGAATCCGTATCCGGAACCGTAAATGCCGCGATTTCCCTCAAAGAATCGGTCCCGCAATACACATTCAACCTTGACCAAGCAAAATTGGCCCAAAATAATTTGACCGCGGCTTACGTCGGATCGGTTTTGCGCACCGCGATCTCCGGAACCGAAGTAACCACGATCTTGCGTTCCGGCGAAGATGTGAAAGTTGTCGCCCGGTTCGATCCGGCGCAGATCCCGGATCTGGAAGCGATCCAAAACTTGCAGATATTGAGCCCGGCCAAACTTCCCGTATTTTTAAAAGACGTGGCAACGGTATCCCTTGATCCTTCCGTGGAAAGCATCTCCCGCATTGACCAAAAACGCACTGTGCTTTTAACCAGCGACATCACCGCCAACACCACCTCTAACGCGGTTTTGGCGGAATTCCAGAAAAAAACCTCGCCTTATGATCTTCCCGATGGCTACGAAATAATTTACGGCGGTGCCAACGAAACCAATACCGAATCAGTAACATCGATAATCGCGGCGATGGGATTGGCGTTCGTTCTGATCGTGGCAACAATGGTTATCCAGTTCAACTCGTTCATCAAGGCCGCGATCGTTCTGATCACTTTGCCTTTGGCGCTGATCGGCGTGTTCTTCGGCATGGCAATATTCAACGTGCCGCTAAGCTTCCCGGGATTGATCGGGATTCTGGCGCTATTCGGCATCGTGGTAAAAAACGCGATCATCCTGATCGACAAAATCAACTTGAACCTTGCCAGCAACATCAATTTCCGCGACGCAATCATCGACGCGGGCAAATCAAGGTTCGAAGCGATCTTCATCACCTCGTTTTGCACGATCGTGGGCATCGTCCCGATCACGCTTTCCAGCGTTACCTGGCAAGCATTGGGAGTTTCGATCATCAGCGGCCTGACCGTATCATCATTCTTCACCCTCTTCGTCGTCCCCAGTCTCTTCGCCAGTTTCGTAAAACACGAAAACTAAGAGTTCGAGCAGTAACAAAAAAATCCGTCCTTCTCTGACGGATTTTTTTTATCAGCTATCCAATAATTATTTAATTACATACAACATAATGCAGATATTCAGTTGTTTTATCTGTCTTATAATCACGATTTTTTGATTTATCGGCCTTAAAACGATTATATTGTTTTGTAAAATAACCGTATTTTCCTCTCAAACTCATTACTTCCCTTATATCCGCCGCGCTCATCAGCCCTTCGTTGTTATAGCTTAAAAATATATATCTGACTTTTGCCTTTAAAATTAAATCTTTAAACGCATTTTTTACATTAGGCCGCGAACAATAACAAGATTTTTGGCTTTCGTAATTTCGTAACCCGGTCTTACCGTAAATTTTTGGCGAGTCATATTTTGCGACCGTTTCTAATATGTGATAATTTGTTGCATATTGCCTCTGATTATAGGGCGGATCAAGATACAAGATATCGCCTTGGATAGTTTCCATCAATTGGTTTATATCCTCGTTATAAACCTCGTGGTTTTGATCATTAATTATCAATTCCGCCGGTTTAAAAATGAAAGTATTTGCCGCGCTTTTTTTTAGTTGTTTTAGAAAAGCCCCATAAACGGATGCCGTATTAGCGCATTTATCAATCGACTCGACCAAACTTGCAAGCAAAAAGTAATATTCATCATCTGAAATCGATTTTTCATTTTTCCAATTTTCAATTTTCGCCCTAATTGCATCACATTTCATCCCATTTCCATCGGAAAAATACTGCCGCGATTCTTTTTTATTTTTCGTTCCACCGAAACAATAATTTTTATATATAAAACCTTTTTCGCGCTTAATTGAGTTTAAATAATCACAAACAATCTTTTTTCTATTTTCAATTTTTTCATTCTCTAAACCAACGATTTCGCAAGCCACTCCAGAAAACGACAGTTCTTTATGGTTTCCAACGTAATGCCTATTCAAAACATAACTGTAATACTGAATATCATTGGCAATAATCTTATATCCTATTTTTTTAAAATGACTGCCCACGACACCAGTACCCGCAAACAAATCGCAAAAAACCCGACAGTTTTTATCAACCACCTTATTTATCGACGCCTCCAAAAACCCCAGCAACGACAATTTGCTTCCGATATAATTCATTTATTTTTTATCATCTCAAATAACAAAGAATCAACTTCTAATCTGCTCAAGTAATGGCCTAAACTTAATACTTCTTCACTTTTTTTCACATCATTAATGATTTTTTCCAATTCTTTATATGCTTTATCGTATTCTTGTTTTATATTAAATTTACCTTTTTCAAAATCTTTGATTTTAATATCAAAATTTTCCCCAAAACTTTTTAAATTATTGCGCCACACAATACTAGCTAAATGCAAAGTACCGAAATATTTAAGCATATCGCCATTTAATCGATTTTTTTTAGATTCTTCATCGCAATAATCAAAAATTAAATAGGCCAATAAAAGTTTTTTTGGATCATGCTCGAAAATTTCTTTATAATACTTATCCTTATTAAAAAAATTATCCTCAATATTTTTCCTAGCTAAACTTGGCTTGCCGCATACCATAGCTAATGAAATTTGAGCTAATTTTTTACTAATTATTTCTTTTTTAAATTTCTTATTTGGCTTCACCTGTCCCTTTTGCCTTTCGTAATAATAATTCAATCTATCAAAAACTTTTTCGATAGAAATTTGCTCTGGATCATTAGACATAAGATCCCTGCTCCCTATAGAAGATTGGCTATTTGTTGCTCTCGCTATTTTATTTATCAAGTTAATATCTTTTGTTTCATAAATTCTGCATAAAACAATAATATTATTCTTAAGCTTTCGATTCTTTATAGCTTCATACAGCATACGAACTGTTTGCTGTCCATTTACTATTTGTAAATTTTCTATCTCCCATTTAAAATTAAACGGATCCGGATAAACTTTATCCGCAATTATTGTAATCCCATTGTTCATAAACCAAAATAACTCGCTATCATCGCTCGTCGCAGAATTATAAATATCTACATTCTTTTTATTGTATTTCAACCAACCCCTTACATTTTTTTCAAATAAAGAATCCTGATATTTTTTCACTAATACCGCCACATCACCAGCTCTTACAGACGCTATATAACCCTTAAAACCATCTTTTGTTTCTATAATTGGACTAAAATTTTTATCAAAACTAGGTATTATTATTTTGACACCTCTCAACGGTTCTTCATTTTTTCTTTTTTGCTCAACTATTCTCTTACAATCTACGAAACTAAAATTAAAATTAGCTTTACCTAAATTAAAATAATTCTTCACAATGTACCCGTATTTTTTATCTATTTCTTCTTGTTTTCTTTTAACGTTACCGCTAATTAAATTTCCATTAAAAACACAATAATAAACATTCACTTCGATTATTTTATCCTTACTATCCCGTATTGCAATTATTTTATCAATAAAATTGCTATTGTTTAATTTTTTTATTTCCGAAATATCTTTTTCAAAAATAAACGCCAATCCGGCCTGCAATTTAGTCAAATCATTAGCGGAAAAATTGTCAGAATAAGAAGATTTGCAATTAAAAATGCTCAATATATTTTTATTCTCTAGCTCATCGAAATGTATAATATCTATTCCTTCCTCATCGTTACCATCAATAATATCTTCATCATTTATTTCCTTGTCTGAAATATTTCCAAGGACACTTAAACACAAAAAGTGGAATGATTTCCCTCTTTTGCTCGGATCGTTCTTAAAGTATTTTTTTTCTATACTTTCAATTTCCAAATTAACTAAAGTTTTTTCTGGCGTTATTTTGCTTTTCATATCCTATTTATGTATGAGTCAACAGACTCTCTTTTTATATACGGTATAAGCTTAAATGCAATAAATCATTACACAGCTCATAAAAATTATTTTTCTTCATCTTCCTTCATTATTTCCAGCGGGCTCACTCCTAAAAACTTGGCAAGCTCTACAACATTGCTTTTTACAGGCTTGAATCTATTTGACAAAATGTTTGATAATTGATTTTTGGAAATACCTAACATTTTTGCCAAATCAGAAAAATTATCTATTTTTCTTTTTGCCATTATCTCTTTGATTTTATATTTGTCTAGAATCAGCATAACATAATTTAAAATAAATATACAACTATTTTATTAACTTTATACAATTTATTTATTAACTATACCATTTAACCCTTCGCGCCACCTATACGGATCATACCAAAAACACCCCTTACATCCTTTCTCGTCATACTTATCAATTTTTTCATCCCATTCCTTGCCACCTTCGTACCAATAATAAATTCCCGGAAAATTCCCTCTTTTACCAGTTTTAAAACATTTTTCGCAATATCTTGATTTCAAAAGATTATTGCTTCTTGTTAAAAGAATAAATTTCCCCTTAATCTCGGCAATGCTCATTGCAGGATGATTTTGAGATTCATTCTTGCACCATCTAACCTGCGGAAATTTATGGTCAACTTCCAATTCCCGCGATTCCATTTTTCTCAAAAACAACGCTTCTTCAAAATTCAATATTCCTTTTATTCTATTGCTTAATTTTACCGGCAATCCGGATCTTGTTTTGGTTTCCAGTGACATTTCCAACGATTTTAATTTTCTATGTACGGTCTTACTTTGGCATTCTTTGCAAAAGATTGATTTATAAAGTTTACCATTTTCAGTAATATCAATTTGTATTCCCTTTTGACGCCAAATCTGCCAAGTTTTTGCTTGACCCGATTTTAATTCGCATTTGGTACAATGCCATTGTAAATCGCTTAAAATATTAAAATCTCTATGCGAGGTTGTGCCTTCTTTAAACGGATTGTTTTTCATTTTTGAATATTAGAATGTATTCGTGCTTGAAAATATAATAATCGCTCGAAAGAGCGCGATAACGCCAAATCGCTTCATTATTTCTTTTGGCGCGATTGCCCTCCATATTTTTCACAACTATGCTTTTCAATGTCAAACCTAATTTTTGCGCTTCGTTTAAACAATAAAAGCCCAAAGGAATCCATTGGCCGGCGGTATATTTATCGCCGATTACAATCGCTAAATATCTATTCCTTTCCAAAACTGAAATTGTATTCTTAATGACTAACGAAAATTTTTCCAGAAACTCTTTCAATGATTTACAATTCGACAAATCGCCATCATAATCACTAAATTTTACGATATCCGCATATGGCGGATGTAATATTGCCAATTGCGCGTTTTGTCTTTGCCGTTCCTCTAATATTTTTCTAACTTGATCAAAAGTTTTATCGTTCGTGCTGTCTTTTGCCAGTAATCCGTAAAAAATACTTTTATTATCAATTTTTGCCTTGATATAATCTATCATTTGCGGCTGTATATCGATTCCGATAAAATTACGATCCAATGATTCCGCTTCGAATGCAGTGGTTCCACTGCCAATAAATGGGTCAAAAACCACATCACCTTTCCTTGTGTATCGCAATATTAATTGGCGCGGTATTTGCGGTATAAAATTGCCGTGATAAAAACCGCTATGTTTGCCAGTTTTGTCTCTTTCGGGAATCACCCACAGACTATCAGTCCAAATCTCCGCATCTTTCCACTGATTTAAATTTAAATCGTTAAAATAAGGCATAATTTGCCTTTTATTTATTAAATCTACCTTTTCTGAATTTTATTATCAACGCTAACCCTAGTTGCAAGGTAAATTATAGGAAATCATTCCAGCTTGTCAGCGCAAGCGTTATAAGCATTTACTTGCTGGTTGTATTGGCTGATATTGGATTTATAAGCCTCATATGTATCCTTGATTCCCGCGATTTGGGCGTTATATTCGCGGACCAATGAATTCACCGCACTGATCGCAATGTTCAATTCTTCGGATTTTGCCTTGATCGCCGCTTGCAATCCGCGGGCGGCAATCAAATCTTTCAGATCGGATTCCAAAGTTGCCGCAAGGGTTTTTTCTCCATTGATTTTTTCCAAAAGCAACTTCTGCCGCGCCGAAAACTGGTCCATTGTTTTTTTACCGGCATCAATGGCCGCCGACAGCTCGCCGCTGATTTTCGGACAAGCCGATTTTGGAGTTCCAAACTCCTGTACCGCCAACCATGTTTTTTTCCCCTTGAACATTCCGAATCCAACCGCCACGCCGATTTCCTTGTATCCGGGTTTTAAAATGTTTTCGCGATGGCCCGGGCTATCCATCCACGCCTTAACCAGATCAGCATCGTTCTCATAATTGCCCAATGCCAGATTTTCACCGATTATTATGTATTTGTAACCGGTTTCCCCGACAAAATAAGACGCGTTATTCCCTATTGGAGACATATGCTCGAAATATTGCCTCGAAAACATATCTTTAACCTTGTTCGCCGCCGCAATATCGAGCTGGCGGTTCTCAATCAAAGAAAATCCGGCGCCCAGATAATCCTGGCGCTGGCCATTGGTCAAAGCGATCACGCCTTCCCGCGTCAGCGCTCCATTTTCGAAAACCTGACCTGGCGCCGGAGCAGGCATTTCGTTCACCGCGGGCGCGGATACTTTTTTTTCTTCCGGCTCCAATTTTGGCGGTAAATTCGCGCTGTCCAGCGGCTCATTGGATGTTATAACTTCGGGTGTTTGAGTTGTTCTCCCGCCCGGATCGCCGGATACCGGAACTTGTACCACTTCCACAACCGCCCATCCATTTTGGACCGCGAAGTTTTGCAATAAGCCGCTGATTTTCGAAAGATTCAATTGCACGAACGCAACTCCGGCGAATACGGCACCCAACATCAAAATAAAAACAACAAATTTAGCGAATCTCATATGGTTTATTCTATCACAAAGACAAAAGGGCGGAAAACGCCCTTTTGTTTTGGTTGTTGCACTGCTCCCGTTGAATCGGTTCTAATACTCTTCGCAACGCAATTGATAAAATCCCATCGCGTGGTCGCAGGACGGGCATAACGTCGGCGGCGTTTTTCCAAAATGAATGTAGCCGCATTCGCGGCAAACCCACCAGGTATCGCTGGCTTTGGCAAAAACCGCATCCGCCTCGATCACTTCGAGAATTTTTTGATAACGGTTCTCGTGGTGCTCTTCGGCCTTGGCGATCGCCAGCAAGCGCTGGGCGATATCGGGCAAACCTTCCTCGTCGGCAGTCCGCGCGAATTCCGGATACATTTGCGTGTGCTCGAAATTCTCGCCTGCAATCGCGGCTTTCAAATTTTCTTCGGTTGTGCCGTGGACCGTGGGAACTTCGGCTTCAATAGTTATTTTTTCCCCAGCCTTATCCGCCTTGGCTTGCAATTGGGAAATCAGTTTTAAAAGCCAGGAAGCATGTTCGCGCTCGTTATCCGCGCTCATCAAAAAAACATCCGCGATCTGTTCAAATCCCTCCTTACGCGCGATCTTGGCGTACATCGTGTAGCGATTGCGCGCCATTGATTCGCCCGCGAACGCCTTAGCCAAATTTATTAAAGTTTTATTCATAAAACTTTCAATTTCCAATTAACAATTTCCAATTTCCAATAAATTTTTCCCGCCGCAGCGGGATCCCGTCGGAGCGGGACAATGAAACAATTTTCAAACAAATAATTAGCCTTTCGTTTGGTCATTGAAACATTGATAATTCATTGGAAATTGGTTATTGGAAATTGGAAATTTTTTAGGAGTTCTTATATTCCTTGCGTTCTTTGTATTCTTCTTGTTTGCCCGAGTTCCACTGCCCGACCGGCCGCAGATAACCGCACACCCGTGAATAGACTTCGCATTGTCTATAATCAGTCAAGCGCGGATTCTCTTTGTAACAGCTGTTGCATTTGAAAACTTCATATTCCTTGTCTCCTTCCTTATACGAAAGCAATACGCCGTTCTTTATCTCATCGTTGGCGACGTCAATGGGAACGTGGCAATCATGGCATTTTTGATTTGGTTCCATGTTTTTTTGGTTAGTGTCTCTATTGTACCCAACCCATTAGCCGCGTCAACCCGGTAGTGAATTTTGGAGTAACCCCGCAAAAAGCGGGGTTAGATACGTAAAAACGCTCCAAAATCTACTACCGGATCAACCTCCCTCCTGCTTTTTACGCATATAAACAAAAACAAGGCTCTCGCCCGTTAAAAGTCATCTGAAACTAAAAAAGGAATGGGAAAAGAATCATAGCCTATTGGCTTACTTTTTTACCATCTCCTTGGGGCAAAGGTCCCGTTTGGACATCTTTGCCATACATATCTTTCCCATTTGCTTCCCGATTATTCATCCAGCCACCGGCAGTCCATCTGCCAGTATCCTTTGACATTGTTTATCTCCTTCCTGTTTTTCTCTTTTTATTGGCAATGCCAAACGCTCCAAAGAAAAAAGAGCTAAAATAACTTTCAATTAATTAGTATCATAACCATGTCGATTTGACAACAATTAAAATTATGGTAAAAAGAAAGTGAGCTCTGGCTGTAGGTGTCCTCGCGAAGCTACGGTCAAAGCTCTCCAAATCGCTCATTATTATCAATGTCAAACCGCTTGGCAAGTTTCAATAGCTAAATCTTTTTTCTCCTTCCTGTGCGGAACTTAGCCAAGCGGCCAAATTGATTCTTTCTTTTTACTTGGGCGCAACATTATCTGTTCGCCCTCTCTCTTTTTATAAGCGCGTTGGCGTTTTTTGTTTTACAAACACGGATTTTTAAAAAATGAGATTAAGAGGTAAAATAATGGAATAACTTCCAATTTGATTTGACATTTGTCATTTGAAATTTGACATTTTACGACCATGTCCCTTATCCAGCTCCATAATTTTTTCAATCCCAAGACCGTGGCGGTCATCGGCGCCAACGACCGCGAAAATTCGGTCGGGTATTCGATTTTCAAAAATATCAAAGACAGCGCTTACACCGGCAAGGTGTTTCCGGTGAACATAAAAGCCAAAATTGTACAGGGAATTAAAGCCTATGGCTCGGTTTCCGAAATCAGCGAACATATCGACTTGGCGGTCATTGCCACGCCCGCGGCTACGGTTCTGGACTTGGTGATCGAATGCGGCAAATCCGGGGTTGGCGGCGTCGCGATAATTTCTTCGGGGTTCAAAGAAGCGGACACGGAAGGGCAAAAAATGTTTTCGCGGATACAAACCGCGGGGAAAAAATACGGCGTGAAAATCCTTGGCCCAAATTGCCTTGGCTTCATCAACCCGCGCCTTGCGCTGAACGCAAGCTTCGCCCCGGAAATGCCCAAACCGGGCAATATCGCGTTTGTATCGCAAAGCGGTGCGCTGTGCGATACGTTTTTGGATTGGTCGTTGGGCGACAACGTGGGTTTTTCCTATTTCGTTTCCATCGGCTCGATGGCTGACATCAGCTTTGACGAACTGATCGATTATTTCGACACCGACCCGAACGTAACCAGCATTTTGCTTTATATGGAGTCGCTAAACGACGCGCGCAAATTCATGAGTTCGGCGCGCGCGTTTTCCAAAACCAAACCGATTGTCTGCCTGAAGGCCGGATTGGATTCCGCCGGCATCAAGGCGGTCGCGTCGCACACCGGCACGATTGCCGGCGACAACAAAGTTTTCCAGGCCGCGTTCAAACGCGCCGGCGTTATCCGCGCCGCCACCATCAGCGAGCTTTTCAATTATGCAAAAACCTTGAATCATTACAAAAAACCGAACGGCAACCGCTTGGCGATCGTCACCAACGCCGGCGGCCCGGGCGTAATTTCAACTGATTTCTTGACCGGGCATGGGGGCCGTCTCGCGGAAATTTCACAAGCCACGGTGCAAACCCTGAACTCGGAATTGCCCGCCGCCTGGAGCAAGGGAAATCCAATTGACGTTTTGGGCGACGGACAGCCGCAACATTACCGCAGCGCGGTAAAAGCCTGCCTGGATGATCAAAACGTGGATGGCATCATGATCACGTTAACGCCGCAGGCCGTAACAAAAAGTGGCGAAATCGCGCGGGAAATCGCCAGCCTCCCCAATATCGGCAACAAGCCGGTTTTCGCGTCGTTCATGGGCCAGCACCGGGTCAAGGAAGGCGTGGAAATATTGCTCGGCGCGGGCATACCGGTCTACCGCACGCCCGAAAAAGCCATCGCCTGTTTTTTGGGCATCAACGAATGGCAAAAGAATCTGGAAAATATCGAAATTACGCCCGAAGCGATTCCGGCGGAATTCGTTCCCGATACCGAAACCGCGCTAAAAATGATCGACCGGGCAAATAACGAACAACGGTTCATCCTTACCGGCGCGCCGGCCAGAAAATTCCTGGAATGCTACGGCTTGGCCGCGAATCCGGCATATCTGGCCAAAACCGCGAACCGGGCCGCCGCGATCGCGAAAAAAATCGGCTTTCCGGTGGCAGTCAAACTCGAAGCCGCCGGGCTTTTGCATAAAACCGAGATCGGCGGCGTAAAACTGAATATCCGGTCCGCAAGCGAAGTCAAAAAAGCTTTTGCCCAGCTCATGGAAAATGCGAAAACATATATTGACGCCAAAGACATTGAAGGGATCACCGTGGAAAAAATGGTTTCGAAAAAATTCGAGCTGATCGTAGGCGGAAAATTCGACCCGATGTTCGGGCCGGTAATCGTTTTCGGGATGGGCGGCGTGGCCGTGGAAGTCTTCAATGACATCGCGATCGGCCTGCCGCCGCTGAATATGGCTCTGGCGAAAAACCTGATGGAGCAAACCAAAATATTCACTTTGCTCAAAGGCTACCGCAACCTACCCGGCGCCAATGTCCGCGAGTTGCAATTCTTCCTTTATAAATTTTCTTATTTGCTGGCCGATTTTCCGCAAATCAAAGAAATCGACATCAATCCGCTGGCCGCCGATGAAAACGACATCGCCATAATCGACGCCAAAGTGGTTTTTGACCCAAATGCCGTTAAAAATCCGCCCAAGCCTTATTCGCATCTGGCAATTCTTCCCTACATCAAAGAATACGAAAGCCATATTACCGTTGCCGGCCAAAAAGTTTTTCTCCGGCCGATAATGGCCGAGGACGAACCCCGCCACCGCGAATTCCTCAATAATCTTTCCGAAGATAGCAAACGCTTCCGTTTTTTCGGCGCCGCGGAAAATTTCGA
>JBAYLX010000026.1:0-11936 GCA_041663885.1 Minisyncoccota bacterium
CGACGAACGAAAGATTTTTATTAACCGCTCCCGACGCCATATCCACATCAAAAACACTGAAAATCGAATCCGCCAATATCGTTTCTTGGGGACGGTAAATCGATTGGCAATCAACAATTATCGGTTTTTCTCCGAAAACCAGCGGCTTGATCGGACAGGGATTGGCCGCGTCGATCTTTGTCTTCAAGGCCAGATATAATTTTTTTCCAACCGCCTTGGAAGCGATTATCGTCGTACCCTCGCTTATCCGCGCCTGCCATATATCCTGCAAAACGTTTACATTTGAAATATCGGAAGCGAATATTGAATTGCCCGAAATTGTTACCAAATAATCATCAACGATCATAAAATCGCCATCGCGCGGGATGAAATTTGATTGCGCGATGGAATCAGGCTGGGAAATATCCAGTATCTTGGTTTCGCCCGCGCCATCTTCGGAGCCATAAAACTGATTCTCCGGCGAAAAAAACAAATTAGGACTTTTGATATTGAAAATATCGGCATCTTGGCGGAAACGCGCCCGACCCAAAGAAAAAAATTTCTGCGCTTCGGCGGATGCAACTATTTCATCCGCGCTTGCCTTTTGATTTTTTATCGCGGTTTTCGGCGCTGTTTTTTTTGCCGCGTCCGCCAACGCCGCTTGCGGCAACAAATTCGCTAACATCGCATTTTGCGCCTCGAAAATACCGTCGCCATAAGCTCTCTTGCCGCCATCAAGATAGCCTTTGAAATCATCGCTTGATTTGAATGTTAATATTTGGATTTCTTTTTTGGGATTCCCGGCGGATTCGCCGGAGATCGTTGAACTCGCGCCGCCGGAAACGATCACATCTCCCGAGGGCATTAAGTGCTTGAAATTCGCGATCAAATAAATACCGACAAGTATCGCAAAAAGACACAAAAATCCTACCGCCAAAAATGGGTTAACGGGCTGTGAATGCAATAACTTTTTTTTATCTTTTAAAACGCGCGGTGTCATATGCAAACCGAATCGATATCGAGAATACCCAACAACTACATTTTACGGAAAAAAATTTGCGATAGCAAGCAATTAAAAATATATTCTAATTTGTATTTCGCCAGACGTGGTCTGAAACCACATCTGGCGACCAAAGGATGTTTCCTTTGGATTCCTCATTCCTTCGATTCCACGGGCAAGCCCGTGGCCTACCTCGGAATCAACCCCGGCTACTCATATCGGCGCAGCGCCTCGATCGGCCGCAATTTCGCCGCGCGCCGCGCCGGAAGAATCCCCGCCAAGCAACCGATAACGAAAGAAAAGCTCATCCCGAAAATGATGATCCACGGCGAAAAAGACGCGGTAAAATAAAACATCGGATGAACCTGGCCATAAGCCTGCACGATCCATGCGACCGCCAATCCCAAAACCGTGCCGCCGATGCCGCCGCCAAAACCGATAATACCCGCCTCGATCAGAAATATTGCCATGATTCCGCCATTAGTGGCGCCGATGGCTTTCATGATGCCGATTTCGCGCGTCCGTTCGCGCACCGAAGTGTACATCGTGTTGGTAATGCCAATGCCGCCCACGACGATTGCGATACTGGCGAACGCCATAATCGCGAATTGGATCACCGCCATTACGCCGCCGGCAATGTCATTGACTTTTTCGGCCGTAATCACGGCAAAGTTCAAGTTATCCGAACCCGATACCCGGCGCTGAACGCGCCGCAAGCTGTCTTTGATCTTTTGGGCTATAACGTTGGCATCAGCATTTTCATCGATCTGCACCATGGCCATTTGCGCCGTGCCGCGCTGCTGGCCGACAAGATCCTGGAATTCGCCGATATCCATGAAAATCGCGCTGTCATCCTGCTTGGATCCCAAGGAATTCAGAATCCCGGTAACCGTGTATTTTTTCCCCTTGATATTGAATTCATCGCCGGGCTTTACCGCAACTTTAAAAACATTGCTTGCCATTTGTGTCCCGATAGCAACTTCTTTTCTCGCCGCGCTGGGCCATCGGCCTTCAGACAAACTCCACCCCTGGAACTTTTTTAGGATATCCATTCCCTCGAACAGTGGAAACCCCTGCACTACAATCGATTTGTTTTCGCTGCCCAAGCGCGAGTTGATCGATTGGAACGATGCCGGCAAAACTGCGCGCACGCCATCGGTTTTCTCGATCGCGTTCAAATCCTGCCTTTCCAGCTTGTCGCCGCCAAACATCATCCCCGACAAAGGATTTGTATCGTCGCCGGGCATCACAAAGATCATATTGCCGCCCAAGGACATCAATTGCCGGTTGATAGTGTCCTTGATGCCTTCCGACAGCGACAACAAAGTGATTATCAAAAATACGCCGATAACAATCCCAAAAACCGTCAGCCACGAACGCAGCGACCGCATTTTCAAATTTCGCGCCGAAATTTTATAGTATTCTTTGAAATTGGAGAACATAATTTATTACAAAGATTCAGTTTGGCGAGGTCGCACCCCTGCGATTACTCAGGGGAACGACCTCAAATACGAATACAAAACACAAATACCAATGCAAAACTCAAAATTAGAACGATTTGCTTCCAAATGCAGTTTGCTCGTCCACCAACCGTCCATCCTTGATAAAAATCCTCTGGTGGCCGTAGGCGCCGATGTTGTGGTCGTGGGTCACCACCAGCAATGTCCGGCCCAGATTTTCATGGAAATCGGTGAGGATTTCCATTACTTTTTTGCCGCTCAATGAATCCAAATTACCCGTGGGTTCATCGGCAATCACCAAATCCGGATCATTGGCAAATGCCCGCGCAATGGCCACTCTTTGCCGTTCGCCGCCGGAAAGCTCGGCCAATTGGTGATCCGCGCGATTCCCCATTCCGACCTGTTCCAACAATTCATGCGCGCGGATTTTGCGTTGCGCTTGAGGCATTTTTTGGAAAATCATCGGCAATTCCACGTTTTCCCAAGCGCGAAGCTGATTGAGCAGATTAAACTCCTGGAATACGAATCCGATGGTTTTGCCCCGCAAAAGCGACAATTCGCTTTCCGACATTTTGGCCACGTCCTTCCCTTGCAGCAAAAGCCGGCCTTTTGTCGGGATATCCAGCAAGCCGATCATATTCAAAAGCGTGGACTTGCCCGAACCAGAAGGCCCCATTACCGTCATAAACCCGCCCGGCATCACTTCCAGGTCCACGCCTTTCAGCGATTGCACCTCGGTCTTTCCCAGCCGGTATATTTTCCAAACATTTTCCAATTTGATCAGCGGATCCATGCTTTTTTACGGAATAATTATTTCATTGCTTTCGCTTATTCCGGAAATTATTTCCACCATTCCCTTTGAACGGATACCGGTTTCAACACCGGCCTCCCGCGCCTGGTCGCCCTCCAAAATTTGAACATAATATCCGCCAGCTTGCCGTTTTTGAACCGTGTTTTCCGGAACTTGTAAAACGTTTTCCTTGGACGCGGTTTTAATCACCACATCCGCGGTCATTTCCGGTTTTAAGCCCTGCGGCATTTCCTTAAAACCGATCTTAGTCGCGTAATAAACCACACCATTGATGAATTTTCCGGCCGGATCCATCGATACCACCGCAGCGTTAAAAGCTTTGTCCGGGATCGCGGCAATGGAAATTTCCGCGGGATCGCCGACTTTAACCTTTATCGCCTCTTCTTCGTAAATATCAACTTCAACCGAATATGGGTCCGCGGGCAATATCACCGCCAATCCCGCCGCCACCATCGAAGTGACGGTTTCGCCCGCCTTGCCATTCACTTCAATTACTTGGCCGGCGATCGGCGAAACCAAACTGCTGTCGCCAATTTGCAGCTCAAGCAAATCGACTTGCGCGCGCGCCTGCGCAACTTGGGATTCCAATACGCCGACATCTTCTTCCCGCGGCGCGGCCACGGCTTTGGCTAATTGGCCGTTCGCGGTTTTTAATGCCGCTTGAGCCGCGTCCACTCCGGACTGCGCGGAATTTACCGCCAAGTCATTTGCGGATTTTTGCAACGCAATAGTTTCGATCGCGGAATTGAATGACGCTTGCGCGGCAACCATGTAACCGATATGCAAATCAAGATTGTCTTTATATGTTTGCGCCACCGAATCGCGCCACGGAGTTTTTTCGCAAATAGCGCGGATATTTCGCAATCCGCTCTCAACATCAGCCAACAATTTTTTTGAAACCGTAAAAACCGGATCCAATCCCGCGTCTTTACCGTTAGCCACCGCCGCATCCGTATTGGTTTTGATTTGCCCCACAATCGCGCCGATTTTTTGCGCCGCCTCCCAAACCGCGATCGAATCGCTGTCGCGCGGTACGAAATAAGTGCGCTGCAACAAATCGGCAAAATTATAGCCGTTATATGCTTTCGCGTAAGCCGCGCTCAATGAATCGGAAGCGGATTTATATGCGCTATCTATTTTTTGCTTTGCTCCCTCGCGCGCATCGGCGAGGGATTGCCGCGCGCCATCGAGCCCCGACTGCGCCGCCGCTACCTGGCTTTTGATAACGCTCACGTCTTCGCCGGTTGCGCCTTTTTCCAGCTTTGACAATTGCAGCTCGTACAAATTCAAATTCGCCCGCGCCTGCTGCAGCTGGACGCGAAGCTGGCGGCTGTCCAGCTCGGCCAAAACATCGCCCACAGCCACTTCCTGCCCCTTAACAACATTGATCTTATCGATAGTACCCGCGCTCCTGAAATTCAAATTAACCGCTTCCCCTTTCTTTACCGTACCCGTTTCCGCGACCTCCTGCGTGATCGCGCCCCGTTCAACTTTAACGGTTTTGTAGGTCGGGGTTTTTGGTTTTAAACTTAAATACGCCCAAACCGCGCTCCCCAACAATAATGCCAGAATTATTAAAAATTTTTTATTGATTTTCATAATTTGCCGATATTTTTCATAATTATATTTTAACGCATATTACAAAAAAACAACACTGCAAAACATCAATAGTGCAATTTATAATAAATACCATCGAATATAAATTCGATGGTTAATTTCTTTATTCGTTGCCGCTTGCGCGGCCGCGGCGGGAATCCAGCGTTTTATCCAGCCTGTCCATTATTTCGATATACATGGCTTTCACCATATCCGGGTATTTCGCCAGATATTTTTTTCCCGCGCTATCGAATATTCTTTCCGCGGCCTTGATCGGATCGCCTGCAACCGTCACGATTTCGGCAAATCTTTTCACCAGCAGCTCTTTTTTTTCTTCCAAAGTTAACGCTTTTGCTTCAGCCTTCTCATTGTTCGAAGCTATGGCTTCGGAAGATTGTATCTTTTCAAGAGCTTTCGCGGCTGCTTCGGCTTTTTCTTTCTCGCCCGCCCCTTCAACCGTGGAGTCTCTATTTTCCGTACGACTCTCATTCTCAGTAAACACCTCAAATTGCGGTGCGGCCTGGATTTCCTCTTGCGGAATTTGTTCTGAGATTCCGGGTTGTTTTATGTTTGCCATTTTTTTAATTTAAGTTAAGGCCGCGGCGCGGCATCGGCTGGATTCGCCGCGGGCGGAACCGCCGCCGGAGCAGCAGCTGTTGGGCTAGTATTAACCGGTAAATTCGCCGTTGCTGGAGATGTTACTGGAGCCGCCGCCGCTCGGGCATAATTGCGGCGCCGGACAACGATCTCGCGTTCCACGGTTTCGCGGTCGCGGCCCTCTTTCAATCCGTAATATTCTTTGATGTTCGCCGCGCGTTCGCGATCGGCCTCGTTGGGCGGATAGGTTTTGATATTGAACGGCAGCGTCACCTGGCCATTGATCAGCAGGCGCGCGTAAATATTGTAATTTTCAAGCCGGTTCAAATCCTGGGCGTTGAATACCGGCGCGAATTGCTTGGCCAAAAACTCCGAATCATCCACGCCCACGCGGAACGACACGATCGTGCCCACATTACCGAAAACGCTGTCGCGGATATCATCGGTCAACTGGCCGATAAACTGATGGGAAATAGTCAGGCAAAGCTTGTATTTGCGCGCTTCGGACAGAATCGTGGAAATCGTATCCGTGGCGAAATTCTGGAATTCATCAAGATAAAGGTAAAAATCACTGCGGTCTTTTTCGGCAGTATCCACGCGCGAAAACGCGGCAATCGTCAGTTTGCTGGTGATTATCAAGCCCAGCAGGGAACTGTTGATTTCACCCAAGCGCCCCTTGCTCAAGTTGACCAGGAATATCTTTTTTTGATCCAAAATATCGCGGAACTTGAACGTGCTCTTGGTTTGCCCGATGATCGGCCGCATGTAGTCATTGGAAATGAAAGTGTCGAATTTTGAAGTGATATACGGCACCATATTCTTCAGCGAGGCTTCGCCGCCCGCCGCTTCCGCCTGCTTTTCCCAGAATTCCTTAACCAGGACATTTTTGCATTTGGCCAGCAGATAATGCCGGAAATCCTTGTCCGACAGCACTTGCGGCACTTCCATCAAAGTATAGGTTTCACTGGGATCGTCCATCAACAGCATCAAGGCGTTGCGCGCGTACTGCTCGAACATCGGGCCGCCGGTAGCTTTCAAGTCATACAATTTATCAAATATCTTCATGAATTCATTGATAATGAACGTCTTTTGCTCGGGATATTTGGGATCGTATTCCAGCATGTTCAAACCAATGGAATGCTCCAGATTGGCGGGATCAAAAACCACCACGTCGTCAAGACGCTCGTTGGGAATTTTTCCGAGGATATCATCGATCAAATCGCCATGAGGATCAAGAATGCCAATGCCATCGCCGTTCAACGCGTCCTGCTCGATCAGATTCGACAAAAACGCGGATTTACCCGTGCCGGTCTGCCCGATAACATACATATGGCGGCGGCGATCGCTCACCCCCACGTGGATATCTTTTTTATCGCCGCGGTATTGGTTAAAACCCAGGAGCAACCCTTCGCTCAACAAGGTCACCGGCGGCGGCGCGATCTTTGAATTAAGAGCCTTGATGTTCGGCGTCCTTAAATAAGGGGTTGGAAAATGGTAAACGCTGGCCAGCTCCTCGGTACTCAAAATCGATTTTTGGCCGGAATTGAAATTGCGGAAAATATAATCATTTAAAATTGAAGTCCCGGCCCTGCCCGTCATTTTTACGGTGATGAAATTGTTCAAATTGGGCGCGGAAAATTGGTCAAACGAGCTTGCCAGCTGTTCAAAAACCTCTTCGCTGCGAACATTGTCTTTGATTGACACCACGATGCGGATATTGGCCGCGAAACAATGTTTCGCCAGTTTCAATTCCATCGCTTTCACGAGCTCTTCGTCATTGGACACCGGAGCAGATTTGTTTTCCTCGGTTTTGGGTTTATTTGAAAGCGATGCCATTAATCCCGTGGCCGACCGGGCGGAATAAAAACTTTTCCCCTGGCGCATATGGCCCAGTATCTCACGGCCGCGGAACTGCCAGCCGCTGGAAGTGTTTTGCAGGGCAACCTGCACCGCCGCCTCTTCGTCCGGTTTTAACTTGGTGAAAGTATTGGTGATGCTCGACAGCGGATCAATCTCGATGGAATTATAGGTTTTGATCGGCAAATTGACCGGCTTGGCGGTTCTTGCGTAACCGCAAAAAACCGCTTCCGCCGCGCCAAAAATATTGAAATCCTTGCATTTTTGCACTTCCGCGTCCGGATAAATACTGTTGATCCTTTTTTCGATAAAATCTTGATACTTTCTGGGCGCCGCAACAAAAAAACAAATCTCTCCTTTAACCTTGGCAACCTCCATCGTGATCCATGGCTTGGGCGAAAAAAAACCCTGCGGCTTTAAAGATACCAAACTGGAATAAAAATCCTCCATCACCTTGATCCAATCTTTTTCCTGGCGGCCGGACTGCTGGACTTCTTCGGCGGTTTTATTGGGTATTTTCATCGACAACAACACCATATCCATCGCCTGCCGGAAAACCGCGCTTTTTTGTTTTTTGCGGTAAGCCACAAAAGCAAACACAAAAATAATCGCCAGCCCCGCGGCAATCAAACAATAGACCCAATTCGCCAGCAACAGCGGAACCACCCCCGCCGCGCCTGCCGTTTTAGCCAACCCAATATTAACCAGATCCATCAAATTATCCATTATTAAATTTTATCCCAAATTTAAAAAAAAACAAAATCAATAATAACAACTAATTTAAGCAGTATTATGATTAAAACCAAACTAGGCTGATATTTGAGCTTTGAATTTGCCTTCATAGGTGGCCTTGCCTTCGCAATATTCAAAGATGAACTGGCAAATCTTGGTTCCCGGAAAAATCGTGAGCGGGGTCGGGCTCAGGTTCGCGATTTCCAGTACTTCGCGGTTATTGATGCCGGGTTGCATGAACGGCGACGAGATATGCACCATCAGCCCCAGGCGCGCGAAACGACTGCGGCCCTCCAGCCAGCCGGCAATGTGGGACGCCAAACGGACGTTTTCCGCGGTCACGCCCAGCACCGCTTCCCCCGGCCTCATCGTATATCCGCTTTTATCGAGCTCAATCAATTTGGTCAGATCGTTGAAGTCGGCATCATTATCCACGGGATAGGCGCTAGGCTTGAGCACGAAAATCCTCAAACTGGAACCCAAAGCCATATCATACGACGCCGGGCCAAGATTCGCGGCATCAAATGGCGAAATCTCGATATTCCCCTTTTTAATTTCCTCCAAAATCACATCTCGGGTAAGAATCATATTTTTTCTGTTATTATTTGGATTATAAATCGCTTTTATAAAAATTACTATCCATAAACACCCAAAACGTTATCATTAAATTGCAAATCAAGCATTTTAATAAGGCATGTTCCGTTCCACAAAACTAGCTGAGTAACCAACGGCAAATCTTTTAATGATTCTACCGTTAGATACATGCTCGCGATGGACAGATGAGCACCTTTTAAATAAAGCGCATGAATTATTTCTGACTTATCTCTCAAAAACAATACCTCCGTATTTTTTTTAAAAGAATAATTCAAAAAAATAATGACATATAAATATATCGTTGCCAACTTCACGTATAAAAACTCCGCGATATAAAGAGTCGTGGACAAAGTTGGAACTTTTATTGTAAGTCAAAAATTGGGCCTAGTTCGATAAGATAACTCTTGAAGGTTCTGAATTGCTTTCCTATTTATTTGGCGGATATGTCCAGATAATTCTTCATTACTTTGACGATCGCGTCGGAAACATAGTACCCGGCGACATATTGCAGATGGACTCCGTCGGCAGTGCGCGCCAATTTCTGATTGCCATCCTTATCGATAAGATAGCTTGTGTAATTGCCGTCTTTATCGGCCAGCAAATCCCAGGTGGAAATAAAATGGGCATTGGCGTATTTTTTCGTTTCCTGCTCGGAAAGCGAATTGATTTGCCGCATTCCCTGGGACAATTTCTGATTTTTCATTATCGGTATGCCAAGCACAAAAATTTCCGTGTTTGCTTTGGTGAATAAATCCAGCATTTGAGCAACCCGCTTGCGATACTCGCCCTCCCATTTGGCGCTGCCGTAACCGGCAATTATTTTGCCATTGGCATCAATGATGGCAGTGTTGTCGTTGGCGCCAAACATCATAATGGCCACATTGGGCTTGTGTTGCGAGATTAATTTCGCCGCCAATACCGGCCAGTTGAAATAATCCTGGCGGCTTAGGCCGCTGGAAACCTTCCCCTGCCGGACCACCGTGATATTTTTAAAATTAAGCAAAGTCCTTTCAAGCGAATCTCCCATCCCGCCCCCTGCCGCAACCAGCGAATCGCCAATGATTAAAATATTGAACGGCACGGATTTTTTTGCGACATTGAAAAAAGGCGTATCGATCGTGCTGGTCGCCGTGTTCGCCGGTTTTGTCGACAACGCCGCAACCGCTCCGGCAGATTTTTCCGGCAACGGCTCATTGGAATCTTCCAAAACTGTTTTTTGCTCAAGATCGCCATTGCCGGGATTTTCTGGATCCGCCCCGACCGGCAAGCGGTTATTGTCCAAACCCAAACTGGCTTCCGGCTGGCCAAAAACAAGCGGCGAGTCCTTCAGCGCGCGCCAAGCCATGTTTTCCCGTTGGAAAAATCCGTCCCAATGCATCCATGCTTTCGCGGTCTCCGAAGCATTTGCCATTGCCACCACCGCCTGTTTAAAAATCGTATTAACGCCATTGTCATCCGTGCTTTCCCACAGAATCACTTTGCGCGACCCGTAGAAACACAGCGCGGGCACCAAAACACAAAAAAGCATAATTGCGGCAATGGGCCAAGACAGGTTATCTGATTTATCTTGGAAAAAATTATCTGATTTTATGATTATTTTACTCATAAGCGTTGTCAAAAATTAAAATAAATAAAGGCAGGCAGCGTATCGGAACCGGCGCGGAACAATAACGCCACGACCGCCGTAACAAACACGATCCATGCCGCCCGCGGCATTTTTTGCTGGATCTTCGCGCCAAAACTTATGATCCGGGATTCGAACGCGAGGAATACAAATCCAACGATTACAGCCAGCAACGCGTATAGCTTGAACGATTCATCCAGCCTTTGGAAAGAAAACAGCTGGCCGATCATCGCGAATCCATCGCTCACGCTCTCGACCCGAAAAAATATCCACGAAAAAATAACAAAAATAAAAGTCGCCAGCCAAGAAAAAAACCTTCCTTGAAGAGTCGATAGAATCTTATCTCTTAGTTTCGGGAAAAACTCAGTTATGCCCAGCGCCGTTCCATGCAAAAATCCCCAGAAAATATAATGGCCGCCCGAACCATGCCAAAATCCCATTGCCGTCATCGCCGCGACCAGATTGGCCGCTTGCCTCAGCTTGCCCTTGCGGTTGCCTCCCAGCGGAATATAAATATAGTCCTTCACCCAATTGGACAACGTTATGTGCCATTTTCGCCAAAATTCCTGGATTGTCAATGCGGCGTAAGGATGATCAAAATTTGCCGGCGTCCTAAAACCCAAAAGGCCGGCAAACCCGATGGCCATATCGCTGTAGCTGGACAGGTCAAAATAAATTACCAGCGCGTAGGCCAATATCGCCAATAAAATCACCAGCGATCCGTGGTTTTGCGGAACGACAAAAACATCATCGGTAATATTGGTCGTTAAATAATTGACAATGAGCAGTTTTTTGAAAAGGCCCACCATTATCAAAGTCACGTTCAGATAAAGCCCTTCGATCTTTTTTGCCCCGCCGTTCTCAAGCTGGGGCAGGAATTCCTGGGCGCGCGCGATCGGCCCGGAAAGAAGCTGCGGGAAAAAAGCCACATATAGCGAGAAATCCAGCAGCGACGGATATTTGCCTATTTTGCTTGAGCGGCAATCGGCCAAAAATGAAATTATCTTGAACAGATAAAAAGAAATACCCACCGCCACGAGCATCTCCAGCAACGGCAAGCCGATGGCAAATCCCAAAAGTTTTGAAAAACTTTCGGCAAGCATCCGGAAAAAATCATAATATTTAAAAAAGGCCAGCACCAGCAAATCGCAAATTATCCCCAGCGCGAGGAATAAGTTCTTTTTACCGCCCCAATTTGAATGGACCGCCCGGCCAACCAAATAATTAAAAACTGAAAGAACGGCAAGCACCGCCAGCAGGCGCAAATCCCAGACGGAGTAAAAATAGTAGCTAGCACCCAACAAAAAAATCCGCCAAACAAGCGGCCAAGGCTTGAGCGCCCAGTTAAAAATCAAAACAAAAGCAAAAAACGCCAGAAATTCAAAAGTGAAAAATATCATAGGCTCGATCCAAATGGTCAAATATTCACTTATAGCATAACATCATTATCAAATCTTCTAAATACGCATTTGGACGCAAATTGCCCTGACGAAAAACCGCAGGGCAATTTACAAAAATCCAACCAGCAAATTTTTGCCCGATTTAGCTTGACAATTTACGCAAGTAGTTTTAGCGAGATAGACCGAAGGTCGCCTTCGCTAAAGCTACGGCGATAACTATATAAATAACTCCTATTTGCGGGCTTTGCCACGCCGTAGGTACGCCGTAGTTTTAGCGAGATAGACC
>JBAYLX010000027.1:0-11508 GCA_041663885.1 Minisyncoccota bacterium
GATTGGATGTCGGGGATTGAGTATTTATCCGTATTGGTGTAAATTGGAACTATTGGAAAAAATGTAAACTTGACCGTTTAGATATGAAATATTTTGATTTTTTAACCAAAGAGAAAGAAAAGAACACCAAAAGGCTGGAAATGTTCGCGGTTTTTTTGGCGATTTTGGGCAGTTTTGCGGTGGGTATTTGGGCAGGGAAATCAAATTGCCCCGCCTTGCCTCCGGAAGACGCCGATCTTACGCTTTTTTGGGAAACCTGGCATTCGCTGGAACAAAATTTTGTCGATAAAAGCAAAATCGACCACCAAAAAATGATCTACGGCGCGATATCCGGAATGGTGGATGCGGTGGGAGATCCTTATACGTCATTTTTTGATCCGGGCGACACCAAAAAATTCATGGAAGACACGGCCGGGTCGTTTGAGGGAGTCGGAATGGAAATCGGCACCAAGCACAACCAATTGCAGGTAATTACCCCTCTGGAAAATTCACCCGCGAAGAAAGCAGGTTTCCGCGCCGGAGATATTATCATCAAGATTGACGGGAAATCAACCGCCAACATGACTGCCGATGAGGCGGTTGATCTGATCCGCGGCCCCAAAGGAACCGATGTTACGCTGACGATCTACCGCGAAGATTGGAAAGAGACCAAGGATATAAAAATCACGCGGGCGGTGATCAATGTGCCATCGCTCAAATGGGAAATAAAAAACAACGATATCGCCTATATCCAGCTTTACCAATTTACGGAAAAAGCCAGCAATGATTTTAAAGCGGCCGCGGTCGATATCGTCGGCAGTCCGGCGAAACGCATTATTTTGGATGTCCGCAACAATCCGGGAGGGTATCTATCGGTGGCGCAGGATATCGCCGGTTGGTTTTTGAAAAAAGGCGCGGTGGTAACGCATGAAAGTTCCAGTAACGCGCTCGAAAACGCCGACTATCTTTCCGAAGGTCCGTCACTGCTAGCCAAGTATCCGACTGTGGTTCTTATCAACGAAGGCTCCGCGTCCGCGTCCGAAATTTTAGCCGGAGCATTGCGGGATAACCGGCAAATAAAATTGGTCGGGGAAAAATCATTTGGCAAAGGATCGGTCCAGCAACTCATGCCTTTCGGCGACGGATCGTCTCTAAAAGTAACGATCGCGAAATGGCTGACTCCGAATGGCGAACAAATTTCTGAAATCGGGCTCGCGCCGGACGTCGAAATTGAAAAAACCGCCGATGATGACGAAAACGGAAAAGACCCCCAGTTGGACAAAGCTATTGAAATCGTCAAGGAATTAAGGTAAGATAAATCATTAAATCATATAAAACATATAAACATTTAATCACATTAACATTCGATCATTTACGGATTCCAACAATGATTTAATGATTAAATGGTTACATGATCCCGCCATGAAAGTAATTTTACTCAAGGATATTGAAAAATTAGGAAAAAAATTCGAAGTGAAAGAAGTTGCGGACGGATTCGCGAAAAATTCGCTTTTGCCAAAGAAGCTCGTGCAATTGGCAACCAAAAACGCCCTCGTTTGGGCGGAAACGCAGCGCGAGATTGCGGCCAAAATCACCGAAAAAGAATTGGCCGAGATCCAGGCGCAAGCATCTCGAATCGACGGACAGGAAGTGACGATTACTGTCAGCGTCGGCGACAAAAAACAGCTTTTTGAATCAATTACCGCGCAAAAGATCGCGGAAAAACTGAAAGAAAACGGTTTTGAAATCGATAAAAAGCAAGTCGCGCTCAAAGAACCGCTCAAAGAAATCGGGGAACACCCGGTAAAGCTTAATTTTCCCCACAACCTTGAAGCCGAGATAAAAGTCATAATCGTCGCAGAATGACGATAGTTTTAAGACCCCGCTCCAAAGGCGGGGCTTCTGCTAAAAAAATTCCAAAATCCAAAGCTCAAATGTCAAAAAAACAATAATACGAATACTCAAAAATTTGTAACTTCAAATTTGTATTTTGTATTTAATTTTTTGAAATTTGTCATTTGGATTTTGTCATTAAATTCATGGTCAAATACATTTTTGTCACTGGCGGCGTAATGTCGTCTATCGGCAAGGGAATCACGACCGCGTCCATCGGCAAAATATTAAAAAGCAAAGGCTTCAAAGTGACTGCGGTTAAATTCGACCCGTATATCAACGTTGACGCCGGAACGATGAATCCGATCGAGCATGGCGAAGTTTTTGTTACCGACGACGGCACCGAATGCGACCAGGATGTGGGCAACTATGAACGTTTTTTGGATGAGAACCTCAGCGGCGACAATTATGCGACGACCGGCAAAGTCTATCTGTCGGTAATCCAACGCGAACGGAATCTGGAATACAATGGCAAGTGCGTTGAAGTCGTTCCCGATATTCCCAATGAAGTGATCCGGCGCATCAATAACGCCGCCAAAGCCGCCAAAGCCGATTTCGTGTTGATCGAAATCGGCGGAACCGTGGGCGAATACCAAAATATGCTCTTTTTGGAAGCCGCGCGGATGCTCAAACTCAAGAATCCCAAAAATGTGCTGGTCCTAATGGTGGGATACCTGCCGATCCCGGAAATGGTGGGCGAGATGAAAACCAAGCCCATCCAAACCGCGGCAAAACAACTTAATGCCGCCGGCATCCAGCCGGATTTCATCATCGGACGCGCCGCCCAGCCGATCGACGAGCCGCGCAAGCAAAAAATTTCCATTTTTTGCAATATCGACCCAAAGGACGTGATTTCCGCGCCCGACGCGGAGTCGATCTACCAAGTCCCGTTGGATTACGCCAACGAACACCTGGGCGAACGGATTTTGGCGAAATTTAAAATGAAATCCAAAAAGCGCGATTTATCCGATTGGGAAAAATTCGTGGATAGTATGCGCGCGGCGTCAAAACCGGTGAAAATCGGCATCGTGGGCAAATATTTCGAATCGGGAAAATTCACCCTTATGGATTCGTATATTTCGGTTATCGAATCGATAAAACACGCCGCCTGGTTTTACGGCCGGAAACCAGAGATTACCTGGCTCACTTCGGAAAGCTACGAAAAAAATGCTTCTACCCTCAAAGAACTGGATCAATATGACGGGATCATTATTCCGGGAGGATTCGGCAGCCGCGGCGTCGAAGGCAAAATCCGCGCTATCGAATACTGCCGCGTTAACAAAATACCATTTCTGGGACTGTGTTTGGGAATGCAGCTGGCAACCATTGAATTCGCGCGCCACGTGTGCGGATTGAAACAAGCGACATCGACGGAATTCGATCCCAAAACCAAGCAACCGGTAATCGATCTGATGCCCGAACAGCACGATCTGGTTAAAACTAAAAAAATGGGCGCCACAATGCGACTGGGCGCTTATGATTGCGATCTTAAAAACGGGACTAAGGCGCAAAAAACTTATGGCGGCGCAACAATGATTTCCGAACGCCACCGCCATCGCTATGAATTAAACAACGAATACCGCCAATTATTGGAAAACAAGGGATTGGTGATCTCCGGCGTTAATCCTCAAAAGAACTTGGCCGAAATCATCGAATTGGAAAACCATCCGTTTTTCATGGCTTCGCAGTTCCATCCCGAATTTAAATCGCGGCCCGGCAAGCCCCACCCGATGTTTCGCGAATTCGTCAAAGCGGGGATAGAGAGAAACAAATAGAAACACAATTGAAATAGAATAGAAATACAATAGAAATACAATAGAAATACAATTGAAACATAATTGTTAATGCAAAAAAATGCTCCACTTGGAGCATTTTTTACAATTTATTTCAACTTTGTTTTAATTGTGTTTCTATCGTATATCGGTTATTTTGCGATCACTTCCGCCACTTTGGCCAGTCTTTGCGTGCCATTGAAGCATTTCTTGCGGGTTTCGCGGTATTTCACCACGCCCGCCGCGATAGAATAAAGAGTGTTGTCGCGGCCAGTCTTAACGTTCTTGCCGGCGATGATCGAAGTGCCGCGCTGGCGCACAATAATACTGCCGATCTTAACCGGCTCGCCGTCATATACCTTGACGCCAAGGTATTTCGGCCGCGGATCGCGGCCCAAATGCGTACCGCCGGTATTTTTAGTCTTTGCCATTGTTTTTGTATTGGTTTCCAGATGTCTATGCTCTATTTTTGAGAAATTAGCCTTCTGGAAACACCTTGAATTTAAATTCTTTCAACGTTCAAATAATAGCAACAAACTTGATTTTTGTCAAAAACGGTCGCTTAATGTAAGATGGCAATATGAAAGTCGCGATTATTGGCGGCGGGATATGCGGATTGTATTTGGCCAAAAATCTCGCCCGAAAAAATAATGCTGTTACGGTTTTTGAACGCAAAAAGACCATCGGCAAAGAATGCTGTTCGGGCTTGTTTTCAAGCCGCATTATTGATTTCATCCCGGAATCAGGGCGGCTGGCAACCAACCGGATAAACAGCGCGATCATCAATTTCCCCAAAAAATCAATAAAATTGAAATTCCGCCAGGCGTTTTTCGTGATTGAACACGCGCAGCTTGACCGGCTGATGGCAAAACTGGCAATCGAATCGGGCGTTAAGATTATTACCGGCGAAACAATCACCCAAAATGAGCTGGAACAAATAGCCAACGAATACGACCGGATCATTGGTTGCGATGGCGCCTTATCGCCAACTCGGGAATACCTCGGCCTGAAAAATCCCGATTTTATGCTGGGTATACAAGGATTCGAAGAAAAAACGGATAAAAGCGGATTTGTCGAAACTTGGGCGACAAAAAACGGGTTTTTGTGGAGAATTCCGCGCGGACAGGATATCGAATGGGGGATAATGGAAAAACCAAAAACCGCGCCAAAATTGTTCAATGAATTTATCGTCGCCAAAAAACTCAATCTTGTGCGGATAAAATCCGCGATCATTCCGCAAGGACTCATAATCCCTAAAAATGAACGGATCACGCTCTGCGGCGATGCGTCCGGGCTCACCAAACCCTGGTCAGGCGGCGGAGTAATCTGGAATCTCACCCAAACGGGGTTTCTCTTGAAAAATTTCCCAGATTTCCTACAATACAAAAAAGAAGTGGAGCGCTTTTTTGGCTTGAGGATTGGTTTGGGTAAATTTGCCAAAACTGGCGTATATGCGGCCGGATTCAGCTTTTCTTGGCTAATCCCGGGCAGCTTTAATATCGACGGTGATTATTTGATTAAAAAGAACTGACTTAAATGCAAAACGAACAATTATTGCCCCGCCACGTAGGTTTGATCGCGGACGGAAACCGCCGCTGGGCCGATGAACACGGACTGCCATCGCTCGAAGGCCACAGGAAAGGCTTCGAAGCCGGGGAAAAAATCATTAAAACCGCCCACGATCGCGGCATTGAAGAATTTACGGCGTGGGCTTTTTCGACTGAAAATTGGAATCGATCCAAAGAAGAAATCGACTACCTGATGCGCCTTTTTGAAAATTGGCTGAGTGAATTTTCTTCCCAATTCGAAGGAAAAGACGTCCGAATTCGCGTCATCGGGCAGAAATGGAGATTGCCGATTCCGCTCCAAAACAAAATCAAGGAAATCGAGGAAAAAAGTGCCAAAAATTCCGGGATGATTTTCAATATGGCCTTAAGCTATGGCGGCCGCGATGAAATCGTCGAAGGAATAAAAAAAATAATGGCAAGCGGGATAAAGCCCGGCGATGTTACGGAAAAAACCGTATCCGACAGCCTTTGGCTTTCAGACATCGACCTGATCATCCGCACCGGCGGCGAACAGCGGCTGTCGGGATTCCTGGCCTGGCAAGCAACCTACGCGGAACTTTTTTTCATCAAAAAATACCTTCCGGATTTCAATCCTGATGATTTTGACGGAATATTAGCCGAATACCGCCAGCGGCAACGCCGGTTCGGCAAATAATATCGCGGCAAGGTGCCGCCCAAATGAACATGGAACCAATAATAATTAAAATTGCGGGCTCGGTGATCACTGACCAAAAATTCGGCAAGCCGATCATGAATTGGCTGCATTTGCGGACGATCGCCGATGAACTTAAGAACTACAAGGCGCCATATATACTGATACACGGCGCGGGTTCATATGGCCACCCATTGGCAAAAAAAACCGGCATCGATAAAAGCGTCATCAGCAACGCCCAGCTATTGGCTTTTGCGAAAACGCAAAAAATGCAAAACGAATTGGATTGCCTTATTTGCGCGGCTTTGATTAAAAAAGGCATTCCGGCATTCCCTGCCCAAGCGTCAAGCCACGCCGTGCTGGAACGGGGAAGGCTGGTAAAAATGGAAACTGAAGCAATCGCGGGGTTGATTAGGCTGAAATTGGTGCCTGTTTCCTACGGCGTCCCTGCCTTCGATAATTCCTGGGGGTCGGCAATACTTTCAAGCGACCAAATCGCGCCTTACTTGGCTAAGCACCTCGGAATAAAGAAAATCATCGAGATCAGCGATGTCGACGGAATCTATACCGCCGATCCAAAAATCAATAAGGGGGCTGAATTGATCAGGAATATCGGAAAAAGTAATTTTGAAAAAATCGACCAATATCTGTTCAATAATCCGGCAACCACCGATGTTACCGGCGGAATCAAACAAAAATACATTGAACTTATTTCCGCGGCGAAAAATGGCGCGATCGTTCAAATAATCCATTTTAAAAATTTAAAAAACGCGCTTGAAGGGAAAAACGTCGGCACCATAATCGATTTAAGCCATTAAATCGAAAGGAACATGCCAATTTATAATATGAAAGATAAAGCCACGGTGTCTGCGCCGGGAAAATTAATGCTATTGGGTGAACACGCCGTGGTCTACGGTCGCCCCTGTTTGGTAACCGCCGTGGGAAAACGGATAATGGTCAGCGCGGAAAAAATAAGCAAACCGGCATTAAAGATCAGAGCAAAAGACCTAAAGCTTGGCGATTACGAAAAACCGTTGTTTGATCTTAAAAAAGGCATCATCCCGAAAGAAGCAAAGTTCATCGAAGGCGCCGCCGCGAATTTTTTTGAAAAATATCCTGTCAGCGGAGGAGTTAAATTGGAATCAGTTTCCGAATTTTCTCCAAAGCTGGGCCTGGGGTCGTCTTCGGCGGCGATTGTTTGCGTGATAAAATCCCTGTCCGAACTGTTTAACGTAAAACTTGATAATCGGGAATTATTTGAGCTTTCGCACAAAACAATTTTGGATATCCAGGGAAAAGGATCGGGTTTTGACGCGGCCGCGGCGATTTACGGAGGAACACTGTATTTTACCGTCGGCGGCACGACAATCGAGCCGATCGATGCTGATTCATTGCCCTTGATCGTTGCCTATAGCGGGACCAAGGACGACACAACCACGCTGATCAATCAAGTCGGCAAAAAGGCCGCGGTTTATCCCGATGTCATCAACGGCATCTATGACCAAATCGCCAGAATTGTAGAATTAGGCAAAATTGCCTTGCTAACCCGGGATTGGCAAACTTTGGGCGATCTGATGAATTTCAACCAGGGCTATTTGAAATCATTGGGCGTGAGCACGAAAAAATTATCGGATATGATTTACGCGGCGATCGATGCGGGTGCATGGGGAGCAAAGTTATCCGGCGCAGGAGGAGGGGATTGTATTATCGCCATCGCCCCCGAGGAGAAAAGGCAAAACGTTGAAAAAGCCATTAAAAAAGCTGGTGGCGAGATCATCAAAATCGACGCCAATGCCGCAGGCGCCAAAGTCGAACAATAATTACGTTGCCGCGCCGCGGCAATTATTTTTTAGCAGCAACAAACCAATGAAAGCAACCGCAAAAGCCCCGGCAAATATCGCGCTCATTAAATATTGGGGGAAAACCGATGAAATTTTAAGGTTGCCGCAAAATTCCAGCATTTCAATGAACCTCGACGGCTTGTTTACCACAACAACCGTTGATTTTGATGAAAAATACATTAGCGACGAAATCATTTTTAACGGCGAAGCCAAGTCAAAACAAGCCGGCCGGATCATTAAACACCTCGACCTGATAAGAAAAATCGCGAAAACCGGTTTAAGAGCTAAAGTTGCCACCAGCAACAATTTCCCGGCGGCTTCCGGGATCGCTTCGTCCGCCTCGGGATTTGCCGCATTAACGGTCGCGGCCTGCGGCGCGCTTGGAATGAATTTGAACGAAAAAGAACTTTCAATTATTGCCCGGCAGGGTTCCGGATCTGCCTGCCGTTCCATCCCGGACGGATTTGTCGAGTGGCATAAAGGAGACACCAGCGAAACATCATTTGCCGAATCGCTTCATCCGGCCGATTACTGGGATATCATAGATATCGTCGCAATTATCAGCGACGAAGAGAAGGCGGTATCCTCAACCGCGGGACAAACACTGGCAAGCGCCAGCCGATTTTTCGCACCAAGATTGGAAAATATCGAAAATAAAATACGAGTAATTAAAAAAAATCTGGCTAACCGTGATTTCCGCCGTTTCGGTGAAATAATCGAAGCGGAAGCGCTGGAATTGCAAGCGATAATGATGACTTCATCCCCGGCGCTCATATATTGGCAGCCAAAAACCCTGGAAATTATTAAAGGGATTCATAAATTGCGGGAACAAGGACTGGAAGCATATTTTACCGAAGATGCCGGCCCCAACCTTCACATATTCGTCGAAAACAAAAATCGCAGTGCGCTCATCGACAAACTAAAAGGATTTGAAGGTATAAAAAGAATCATTGCTTGCAAGCCTGGCTCAGGCACAAAACAAGTCGATACTCATTTATTTTAGAATTATTCCAAAGATCATGGCAATCGGTATTGCGCACGGTAAAACAATTTTTCTAGGCGAGCATTTTTCGGTTTACGGAACGAAAATCATCGGCTTTGGAATTGCCAAAAAAATCACGGCTGAAATTTTAAAGTCGCCGGCAATGAAAATCAATTTTGGCGCCGACGACAAAACGAAACAAGCAATTCAAGTAATTAAAAACTCGCTTGGCGCGGGTAATTTTAAAACCTCGATCATAGAATCGGAAATACCCGTCGGTTCCGGACTGGGTTCAAGCGCCTCGTTAATGGTTGCCATAATCCGGGCTTGCGTTTCCGAATTTAAGCTTGAATTGGGTATCGATAAAATTAATGGAATTGCTTTCGAAGCGGAAAAAATTTTCCACGGAACGCCCTCCGGCATCGACAATACCTTATCAACCTATGGCGGCGCGATTATTTTCCAAAAAAGCCTTCTTGGCCCGATCATTGAGCGGCCGGTGATCAAAAATCCGCTCCATTTGGTATTGATCGACACCGGTATCAAAAAAGATACTTTAAGAATGGTGCAAATTGTCAAAAATTTTAAAGAAAAAAATGAACATGAATTTGCGGAAATCCTAAGAAAAGCGGAAAATGTTGTCGATGAGGCCATAACCGGCCTGAAACAAGGCAACGCAAAAATAATAGGCATGTTGATGGATGAAAATCAGGAACTTTTGTCCCGGATCGGAGTCTCTCATCCGGAAAACGGCAAAGCCACAACAATGGCGCGCGCATCAGGAGCGCTGGGCGCGAAACTCGTGGGTGCCGGAGGGGGAGGCTTTTGCATGGCGCTGATGAAAGACAAAGAATCCGCCCTAAAACTAGTAAAAATTATGGGGGAACAATACAATTGCTTCTATAATTTGATTCCCGCGACTCAACCCGTTAAAAAACAAAAAAATAAAATCAATTTGCATGAAAATCGTTAAAAAATCCGCCGCAATTTATCACAAAAACGAGGATACTTGCATCGCGTTTGAATATCCAATGGAATTCAAAGATATCGATTGCGCCACGGCCGAAATCGCGGGAAGATACCCAAGCAAAGGCGTAGCGGTAAATGAAATCAGTAAAATGTTTGTATATGTAATCGCCGGATCGGGAAAACTTAATATTGATGGCAATGATATACAGCTCGATGAAGGCGATCTGGCCTGCATCGAACCTGGAGAAAAATATTATTATAACGGTATTATGAAAATTTTTTTGCCTTGCACCCCGGCCTGGAATAAGGAACAATATAAAATCATTGAATAATATTTCGTTGATCAAAATTTGAAACGATGAGAAAGCTGCTCAAACAATATTTCGGCTATGATGATTTCCGGCCTTTGCAGGAAGAAATCGTCAACCATGTCGTTGCGGGAAACGACTGTTTTGTTTTGATGCCCACCGGCGGCGGAAAATCGCTTTGCTACCAGCTGCCGGCGCTAAAACTAGACGGGCTGGCTTTGGTGATTTCACCCCTGATCGCCTTGATGAAAGACCAGGTTGACGCGTTGCAAACCTGCGGAATCAACGCCGAATTCATAAATTCAAGCCTGACGCCAAAACAAAACGCGGAAATTTTTTCGCGGGTCAAAGACAACAAAGTCAAGATTCTGTACGTGGCGCCGGAAAGATTCGCGCTCGATAGTTTCCAGGAATTCTTGAAAACCTTGCCCCTGAGCCTGATCGCGGTCGATGAAGCGCATTGCATTTCCGAATGGGGCCATGATTTCCGGCCCGACTACCGCCATTTGAGCCGGCTGAAAGAAATTTTCCCGTCCGTGCCGCTAATCGCGCTGACCGCCACCGCCACCGAAAAGGTGCGCCAGGATATCTCCAATCAACTGCAATTGCAAAAAGCGCGGATTTTTATTTCCAGCTTCAACCGGAAAAATCTCCACGTGCGCGTTATCGAAAAAAAACTCGCCTTCCCAAAATTAGTGAACATCCTGCAGAAATACCGCGGCGAACCGGTAATTATTTATTGCTTCTCGCGCAAAGATACCGAAACGATTGCGCGCGATTTGCGCGCCCATAAATTCAAGGCGCGCGCCTACCATGCCGGCCTCAACGCCCGTGAACGCGCCGCAACGCAAGATCTATTCATCCGCGACGAAATCAACATCATCGTCGCCACGATCGCTTTCGGCATGGGTATCGACAAACCCGATGTCCGGTTGGTCGTGCATTACACCTATCCCAAAACATTGGAAGGCTACTACCAGGAAATCGGCCGCGCCGGGCGGGACGGCCTGACTAGCGAATGCGTGCTTTTTTATACCTATGCCGACACGCGAAAACACGAATTTTTCATCGACCAGATCGCCGATGATGAAACGCGCGAACGCTCAAGGGAAAAGCTGCGCGACGTGATGGCTTATGCCGAATTAAAATGCTGCCGCAAAAAATATCTGCTCCGTTATTTTGGAGAAGAATTAAAAACCGATAATTGCGGCAGCTGCGACATTTGCCTGGGCAAACCGGGAGCAAACGCGCCATCAATAACCGCGGGAACCGCCGGCAAGGAGCCGGAAGCGGCATTCGATGCCACGATCGCCGCGAAAAAGATCCTCTCGGCCGTGGTAAGATTGCAGAACCGCTTTGGAAAACAGTACGTGGTTGATGTCCTGCTCGGAAAACAATTAAAAAAAATCCGCCAAAACCGACATGACCGGCTTTCGGTCCACGGCATAATTGTCGATATCGACGAGGAAAAACTCTGCCGAATAGTCGATCAATTGATTGATTCGGGCCATCTGAAAAAAAGCGAGGGCATGTATCCGGTATTA
>JBAYLX010000028.1:0-11329 GCA_041663885.1 Minisyncoccota bacterium
CTGGTGGAAAAATCCCGCAACGCCGCCAAAGCGGTTTTGCAAAACGACCCCAGCCTCGCCCGCCACCCCCAACTCCGCGCCCGCATCCAGCACTTCCGCAACCGCGCCCACCTGGAGTAAAAACTCGAATGTTCGAATATCCGAAATCCGAAACAAAAAATCCGCAGGGGTCTTACCCCTGCGGATTTTTACACTCCGAGCAAGGTCTTTTTGTATAGTCCACTTTACAATATAACCTATTATTTTGTATAATATAAGCATAAAATAACCCCTCATATGTATATCAAACGCTTTGCAGATAAAAAAATTGCCGCGACTTTAAACAAATCAAAAAAGGTTTTATTAATTTTAGGAGCGCGCCAAGTGGGCAAGACCACCAGCATAAATAATTTTTTATCTGATAAAAATACTGTTTATTTGAATTTTGATGTCACAGTTGATAAAAGTCGTTTTTTGGCGGCATCAACACTCTCTCCCACCGAAGCATTTAAATATCTTGGCGCACCTGATTATCTAATAATCGATGAAGCGCAACGGGAAATTTCCACCGGAAAAATCGTAAAGGGCTGGTATGACTCTCAACTGCCGATGCGAATTGTTTTGCTCGGTTCTTCAAGTTTGGATTTATTGAACCAATCCGCGGAAAGCCTGACTGGCCGCAATGAAAAGATAATTTTGCCGCCGCTGCTGTTTGAAGAAATAATTAGAAATCAGAATTGGTTTGATAAAAATTTCACCAACGAACTATTGCTTAAAAATTTTTCCGCCCAAATAAAAACTATTTTAATGCAATCTCTGGTTTTCGGGAATTATCCTGAAATCGTTTTGGCTCAAAATAAAAATACACAACTCTTGAATCTGGCAAATGATTATCTTTTTAAAGACGTTCTCCAACTTGGATTATTGAAATCGCCTGAACAAATCAACCGCCTGCTAACTCTTCTGGCGCACCAAATCGGATCCGAAATTTCCGTTAACGAGCTGGCAAACACCCTGGACATATCGCGAATCACGGTCGAAAAATATCTTGATATTCTGGAACAAACTTTTGTCATATTCCAGTTAAAATCGTTTTCCACCAATCCGCGCAAAGAAATCGCCAAAGGTAAAAAAATCTATTTTTACGATACCGGGATAAGAAACGCGCTCTTGAAGGAATTTTCGCTGGACGAAATGCGCTCGGATATTGACGCGCTGTGGGAAAATTGGGCAATCGCCGAATTCATGAAAAAAAATCTTTTAACGGATCAACTGGACAGCCTGTATTTCTGGCGCACGCGCAGCCAAAGTGAAGTTGATCTGGTGGTCAAGGGACAAAACAAACTGGCAGCCTACGAAATTAAATGGAACAAAATCGCCAAACCGATCCGCGCCTTCGAAGAACAATACAAAACTCCCACCCAAACCGTCACCTCCACCAATCCCTTTGTCGGCCCCATTCTTGATTTTTAATCCCCCTTCCCCGCAACCGCGCCCACCTTGAGTAAAGCTCAAATGTTCGAAATCCGAAATCCGAAACAAAAAATCCGCAAGGGCCTTGCCTCTGCGGATTTTTGATCTAAAGTAAAATTATGTTGAAAAATATTTTGCTATCATTGCGGCCGCATTTCTGGATTCTTTCAATTGTCCCGGCATTGACCGGCGCGTATCTGGCCAACAACCATCACTTTTCCGGACGGGAATTTTTATTGATTGCGATATTGATCGGCCCCTGCCTTTCAGGCATTGCCGAAATCGTTAACGATTACGCCGACAGGGAAACCGATGAACTGCAGAAAGTGAAAAAAATCTGGAAGCTCCCCTTTTCCGGTGGTTCTGGCGTTGTCCGCGTTGGCGGTATTACAAAAAACGAAACCATAGTTACAACAACATTGTTTGCAATTGTCGCGTTTGCAATCGCTTTTTCCATCAATCAATACGTTGTTGCATTAACCGCGATCGGTCTAATAATCGCTTTGCAATATTCATTAGAACCGATCCATGCAAAAATTCGCGGGATATTCGGGCCATTGTTCTTCGCGTCCGGATTCAGGGGATTGGTGTCATTCAATATCGGCTGGCTGACATTCGCGCCTTTTAATGCAACTCCGCTGATAATATCTTCGGCAATTTCTTTTTTGTTTTTTCCCGGATTTGTGATTTCGCACTTATCCGACATCGAAGAAGACAAAAAATTGAATATCAACACTTTTCCCGTGCAAGTCGGTTTTGAAAATGCCAAAAAAATTTCCGCCGGTTTTTTTGCGGCCGGATTGATTTTGCTTCTTACCGCCCGCCAGATGGGGTTGATCAATCTTAATTATTTAACATTACTTTGGCTGCCGGCCAGTATCTTGTTTTTATGGAAATATTTCAGTTTGAAAAATAATCCCAAGGATATCCTCAAATTAGCAACCCTTGTGATTCTAATTTTGCTAACCGCGCCTCTAATTTTTATCTAGCTCCTTATTCAGATCAGCACCGAAAACAAAAAAATTGTGCAGGAAAACATTAACAATACAGCGTCTTTTCTGCCAAATTGAACCGGAGGGAAAGTTATTTTTCCATAAGGATTGTACCCGCGGGAAATAAGAGCATCAGACAACCGCAATGACATTGACAAGGTATTATAAATAACCGGAATTACCAATGAATTTATCCGGTAAAAAAAATCCCACGAACGAAAAATATTAAAACCAAAAGATGCTCCCCTTCCCCTCTGGGCATCAACAATCGCCGCCATTTTTTTTGAAAGCAAAGGCATCATTCGATAACTGACCATCAGCGCCACGCCGAAACGATGCGGAATTTTTGCTTGGGAAAAACCGGCAGGAAAGTCAATCGGATCGGTAGCCAAAGAAAATAATATTCCCGATGCAATCACGAAAACAAATCTCAAAGAAAAAATCGCCGCTTTCCCTAAAAGCAACCCCGCTGGCATATGATCATTGGCGATAAAAAAAACAACAAAAATACCGGCCGCAACCGGCAAACCATAAATCAACGATTGCGCAATGAATTTTTTAGAACCAACGCCGGAAACTATAACCGAAAAAATTAATAACAACGCGATCAACACCAACGAAAAAGTATTTCCCAAAAATGATCCCAGCGGCAAAAAAATCAAAAAACACAAAAATTTGACCCAGAAATTGAAATTGTAATTTTGAATTCGGTTTTTTATTTGCTCCATTTCCATAAAAGCCCCGCAGTGCGGGGCTTATAATCTTTATTTGACCGCCTCTTATTCCGCCTGGATCCTTTTAACAACCGCGGTATTTTTCAATTTGCCATAAATAAAATATGCGACCCAGCCGAGAGCCGCACCAATAACCGACAAAATTACTGCCACCGCCGGACCGCCCATTTTCGCGGTCTCCGCGGCCAATGCCGGCGAACCGAGCAGCATCCAAAGCCAAACCGATACGTAAACTCCGGGCCCAAGCTGAATCACTGAAATCATGATCGCCGCGACTTTATCCGATTTTTTGAAAAGCTGATAAGTAACATCGGCTAAAAATCCCCAGAAAGTAAGGTATGGAATTTTAATAATCAAACCCGCCGGACCGCCTATCGGCAAAGGAAGCATTATTACTGAAAACAAAAATGCCCACAGCGTGGCCGCACCGAACCGCCGCATAACCAATGGTACCAAAGCATACATAATTCCGATAATGACGATATTAACCACCGCGGCCATCATCGCCATTCCCGTCGCCCCGGCGACCATGCCTCCCGGCAATGAAATAACCACATAAAAAGCGGCTAACGCGGCAATCGCCACAAACGTACTCACTTTCCATTTTGGTTGTTGCATGTTTTTTGTTTGCTTGTTATTTTATCCTTTCATCAATTTATAGCACCCTTTCGATCTTCTGCCAACTTGATAAAACACATAATTCCAGGCGTTATCAAGCCGCCTTTCTTAACTGTTTTTTCATCCAAAAATATTCGCTCCGGACGGCCGATCGCCACAATCTCGCCGTCACAAAACACCCCCACCCTGTCGCAAAAACAATAAACCGCTTCCAAATCCTGGGTAATGATAATTATTGTTTTTCCTCTGTTCGCGAGTCTTCTTAAATAATCACAAACCATTCCCCAGTTTTTTTGGTCTAAACCGAATTCCGGCTCATCCAGCAAAATAATATCAACATCATTGATCGCAATATCGGCAATTGCCAGCCGCTTCTTTTCGCCGCCGGAAATTGAATCCGGATGGCGGTCTTTATAAGCCGCCAAGGAAAAATCATTTAAAATTACTTCCGCCCGTTTCCGGATGCCATCCAAATGCAAAAATTTAGGGCCTGCCGAAACTTCGCCCAAAACTGTTGATTCGAAAAACATATCCAAAGGATCTTGAGTGGAATAACCTATGCGCCGCGCGCGCTTTTCCGATGCTAAATTGGTAATTTCTTCACCGCCAATCATAATTTTGCCGGTTTTTATTTTTAAAAAACCGCTGACCACTTTTACCAAAGTTGATTTCCCTGATCCATTAACGCCGACAAATCCAAAAATCTCACCGCGATAAAAATCACAAGAAATATTTTTTAACCCGAATTTTCCACCCGGATACGAAAAACCAACATTCTCAAGCGACAGCGAAATCTCGCTGTTTTGGTGCGCTTTGACATACTTTTGTCGGAATTTGTTTACCGCAACATCGCCAGACGGAAATTTTTGCCAAGACAAAGGCCTTTCTTTTATTTTGGCCTGTTTCGCCATCTCGACAAACAAAGGCACACCTGAAGTTTTCGCCATTTGGTCGCTATAAATCACTTCTGCCGCGTTGCCTGACTTTAGAATATGACCGTGATCAATTACTGCCATTTGCGTCGCCCAAGGCGCGACCAAACCGACATCGTGCGTGACAACAATGATTGTTTTTCCCTGTTTGTTAAGATTAACCAAAATATCCAGGAATTCTTGCTTGGCGCCTCCGTCAAGGAATGAAAATGGTTCGTCCAAAAGCAGAACCGGCGCATCAAACATCAGCGCCGCCGCCAACGCCACTTTTTGTTTCTGGCCGCCGGACAATTCTTCGGGCGAACATTGGCCTATATCCTCGCCAACCACTTCTTTGATTAATTTTTCAGTTTTTTGCTTACACTCTCCAAAAGGAAAACCCCGATACATCCCCGCGCTCATAATTTCATCGAATACTTTTAATTGATGAAGCTGTAACCCCGGGTTTTGAAAAACAATGCCAATTGTTGACCCAAGTTCCGCAATCTGTATCGCGCAAACATCCAAACCGCCAACAAATATTTTTCCTTCGATTTTACCCCCAAACTCCTGCGAGAATCCGCGCATCAGCATCAACAACGTACTCTTGCCGCTTCCCGACGGACCCGCCAGAACAAAAAAACCGCCTTGCGGAATTTCAAGATTGATATTATCCAAAACTTTATCCTTATTCCCCGGATACGAATAACTTAAATTTTTTATTGATATTGCTCTCATTATAAAAAATTCTACCACAAACGATGCCTTAATCCAGCTAAAGAAAAAATTACGGCTTGCTCTAATTTTGATGTTTTCATATCAATTTTTTTCCAACATCATTGCGGACGCGATAATCAAGAAGCCGCCGGCGACCATATTCCAACTGATTGTTTCGCCGAGCAAAAAAACGCCGAACAATACCGCGCTTATTGGTTCAAAATAGGAAAGGAATGATGCCGTGGAAACTTTAATTTTGCTAAGCGCGGAAAAATAAAAAACAAATCCGACAACACCGATCAAAATCGAATATGTTATCACCACCGCCAATTGCGATAAATTCGACAATGGCAAACCCATAAATAAAAACGGCAAAAATATAAACGCACCGACAATATTTTGGTAAAAAATCATTTCATATTTCGAATATTTTACGGTAACTTTTTTGAAAAGAACCATAAATACCGCGGTCGCTAACGCCGAAACCATCATCGCCGCCATACCAATGAAATCATGGTCGAAAAAACTGAATTTTTTATTCAAAAAAATCAAAACAATTCCCGCAAAAGCCAACGCAAACAAAAGCATATTTATCTTGGAAATTTTTTCTTTCAAAACCGCCGCCCCCAAAAGCGCCGTAAAAACCGGCCAAATGAAATAAACAATGATCGCGTTCCCCACTGAAGTCAGAGTGAAACCGAGAAAATAGAAGAATGTTTTGGCGACATTTAAAAGCGAACCGAATAGAATCAACCGGTTGTCACCCTTAAATAGCGGCTTTTTTTGATAAACAAAAAAGGCCCACAAAATTATCGCGGGCACCGCCAAACGGAAAAACGTCAGCGTCGGCGCGGGAAGATTCAGATACTTAACAAAAACCCCGGCCGATCCCCAGATCACCGCCGCGACAACGACCTCAATATAAGGATTTAAAGGCATTTGATAATAATCACAATAATTCCAAAACGTCTTCAGTCGTTAAAACTTCAGAGTTGCCTAACATATGGCCCAAGCGGTTGATTTCGGGCCGCATCAGATTGGCTTTTTCCAAAATATCAGATTGGGCAAAAATTTTTCTTACCGGACCATCGGAAATTATCCGGCCTCCGGAAAGCACCACCACCCGCTTGGCATAACGCGCGGTTAAATCCATATTGTGAGTAATCATATTGATTACCGTATGGCCTTCGCGATTAAGTCGTACAATAAGCTTCATCAAAGATTTAACGACGCGGTCGTCGATACCGGTGGTTGGCTCGTCCAAAATGATAATTTTGGGACCCATGGCCAGAATCGAAGCGATAGTCAAGCGGCGTTTCTGCCCCAAAGAAAGCGAAAAGGGATCGCTATCGGCATACTCTCCCAACCCGACATAATTTAATGCATCGCTTGTTTTTTGAGTTATTTCATTGAACGGCAACCGCAAATTTTTCAATCCGAAAGCGACTTCCTGCCGCAAAGTATCTTCAAAAATCTGCAAATCAGGATTTTGAAAAGCATAGCCAATGGACTGGACCAAATCGGAAATTTTTTCTTTTCTGGTGTTTTTACCATTAATAAAAATATTGCCCCGCTGCGGCTTTAAAATACCGATCATGTTGAGCGCCAGCGTGGATTTGCCACTGCCGTTATTGCCCACGATCGCTAAAAATTCTCCCCGGGAAATTTCCAAATTGATATCTTGCAAAATTGGCACACCTTTTACATATTCAAAATCAATATCGTCCACTTTGACGATCGGGTTTTTACGGGAAACGATTTTGCTTTTAAATTGGACCTCTTTGGTGAATTTGATTTTGGGCGCGATGTCCTCGGCAATCAGCGCCACCGGCTTAAGGCGCAATTCGTTGGACAATTCGGAGATCGCGGGCAGGTCTAAATAATCAAGCAATTTTTCGGAATTCAAAATATCCGCGGGCGCACCGCACATCACAATCGCTCCCCGATCCATCACCGCCACCGTGTCGGCGTAGCGGAATATCTGGCTGATATTGTGGCTCACAAGGAATACTATCTTTTCTTTGCTGATTTTTTTTAGAATCAAAAAAATTTTTTCAGCCGACCGCGGATCAAGATTGGCAGTGGGCTCATCCAAAACCAACACATCGGGATCGAGCGCCATGGCCGCGGCAATAACCAGTTTTTCCTTTTCCAGAATGGGCAGATCATCTTCCTCACTAGCTGGATGCATGGCCAGCGCCGCCGCGATCGCAGTTTTTTGCTGCTCGCCCGAGCTCATCTGTTCGGGACTTTTGTTTTGCAAATGCTCCATTTTTAGCTTTTTGATGGCCATAGCAACCCGCCTTTTGATTTCGCTCCATGAAACGCCGAAATTGCCCGGGCCAAACGCGATTTCGTCTTCGGCGCAAAGCGAGAAAAGCTGGGATTCGGGATTCTGAAAAACCATGCCCACATAGCGCGCCATTTCCCTTGTGTGGTATTTCTCGGTATCCATGCCGCACACAACAACTTTGCCGGTTTTGATCCCGGTTATTTCGTGCGGGATCAGGCCGTTTAACGCCAGGCATAATGTGGATTTACCGCATCCGGACGGTCCGATTAGCCCGAAAAATCCATGGCCAATTTCCAAATTGATGTCACGCAATACCGGCTTGCCGCCGGGATAGGAAAAATTAAAATCGGTAATTTCGATTTTCTTCATTTTTTATAAAAACCCGGAACCCCGGGTTTTTGATTTTTCTTTAAAATTTCTTTTTCCAAAAATTATCCTTGCAAATTTTTAACAAAAGCCTTGTTTTTGAGTTTCTTTTCGAAAAGCCATGCGCCAAACCACGCACCCATTGCGCCAAGAACCGCATATATTAACGAAAACATTAAAATAAAAGGCTTCATCTTATCAACGCCAGGTAGTCCCAATAAAATCATTGCGGCAAATGTTATCGGCACCGTCAAACCAGATCCTAATAATCCGCCCAAAATAAAACCTTTATTGCTTCTTTTAAGCAAGCTAATAGCTAAATCAATAATCAAACCGACCAAGCCAAGCGTAATTATTTTATAGATTCCGGGAGTGCCAAATGAAATTGTTGGGATTGAGAGTGTTCCGGCAATCGCTGTCATGACTGTTGCAACTCCAAATTTATTAATTATTTTCGCCCCAATAGTAATAACTACCACCGTTATAAAAACGTTTGTAATTCCAGCACTCATTGGTATCCCGGTCACAGAAAGCACTACCGCACCAAGAACAAATACTAACGTGAAAATCATAGCCCCAAATAACGCCATCGTCACTAATTCTTTGGTTTTAAAATACATATTTTTGTTATTATTTTTTATTATTTTATTTTAAAAAACATTACTAAATCATAGCAATTTCAAGACAAAAAGCAAGAAAGTAGTCATTACCAAGCTGGCGATGATTTCATCGACACCGAAATTCAAGCGGTCGGGATATGTGATCTTTTTTTGACTGCCAAATCCGCGCGCGTCAATGGAAAGCGATAATTCGTAGGCCCTTTTTAAAAGCAGAGTAAAAACCGGAATGATCACCGGGATAAAACTTTTGACGGTTGTAACCGGATGCAAAATCGAAAAGGTAAATTCGTGCGCGCGCGCCCTTTGCGCGTTGATCACATTGTTGGTTTCCTTGAAAATCAACGGGATGAAACGGATGGCAATGGTAAGCATAAATGCGAAAGTATAGGGCACCTTGATTTTTACCAACGATAACAACATGTCGCGGGCAGACGTAGTCATGGTAAAAATAATGCTGGCCAAAATCAGCAGCAAAAATTTTTCCGAAAAAATCAGTGCTTCGAAAACCGCTTCCCATTTAATGCCGATTAAAAAAAGGTACAAAACAACATAAGACAGCGGCATTAAAATAACGAAAATCTTAATACTTTCCCAAATTTGGCGCTGGGGCAGTTTTGCCAAAAAACTAACTGCAAAACACGATAAAAAAATCGCCGTAATCGCCCCCGGCCGAGAAGTTAAAAATACTGCCGACGAAAACACGAAAAGCCAAACCAATTTGACGCGCGGGTCAAGGCGGTGGATGAATGAATCGCGATAGATGTATTCGTAAAATTTCATGTGTTGCGGCATTATTCCCCTCTATTTTTTCTTGCCGGGTTTTTCCGTGATCCAGAAGCCGAGGGGTTTGTTGATGATCAGGCGGGTCTGGGATTCCAGCGCTGGGATGGAACCGAAAAATATTAATGTCACCGGCAGACACAGCCATTGCAACAGCATTGATAAATGGCGCCAACGGCCATAGCGCTTGGGCCGGGGCGGCAGCAGCAGCATGCTGATAATGGCTGACGCCACCATACCGATCATCGCCATGGTCATAATGATCGAGGTCAAGCGCGGCAGATTGTGCGCCAGCAAACTGGAACTGAAACCCTCCCCTCCCAGCAACAAAGGCAGCCATCCCAAACCAAAGGTTAAAATCGAACCGATCGCCCATGACCAAAAACCTTCGACTATCGTCATGACATGGAAAAGCTTTTCCCCCAGTTTTATTTTAGCGCTGGCCGGATTCATGAATAAATTGAAAAACACATAGGGCAGATTTTCCACGCCCCACGACCAGCGGCGCTGCTGCTTATACTGGTTAACCATGGTGCGCAAAGTCGTGTTTCCCATCACCGCGTCCATTGAAACCGGATAATACATCGGAATCGTTTTATATTTGCCCCCATAATAAAAATACGCCCGCCAAAAAATCCGCGAATCGTCAGAAACGATATTATAGGGATAACCCACCTCCAGAAGCGCTTTTAAGGGCATGGAATGGCTTGAGAACGTCACTAGCTGCTCAGGCCTCTCTTGCTGCATCATCTCCCAAAAAGTCGATGACGTGGCGATTATACGGCTCACCAGCGGCGCTTCCCAAATATTGTTGTTGTAAACCGGTATCGGCTGGTAACTCGTGCGCAACCGATCGGGAACATTGAGATAATGCCAAGTCAAACAGGAAAAATACTGCGGATACGGCTTGGTATCGATATCGAAAAGAGACACGACAATATCTTCCGCGTCAATTTTGATCTTGGGCAAAAATTCGGTTTTGACTTTTTTTAAAGCCCAATTGACGTTAGCGCCCTTGCCTTGCAATTCCCCGGCAATCCCCTTGGGATGGATCTCCGACCAAACCGCGAGAAATTTAGCACCGTATTCCGCTTCGATTTGTCCAAGTAACTCGCGCGCGGCCGGAATATCTTCAACCGCAAAAAGAATAATGATTCTGTCTTTTGGATAATTAACATTAACCAATGAATCAAGCGTCGCCCGCACCACTTCCCCGTTTTCGTTGGCAAACGGCAAAACTACCAAATGATAAATATCGTGCCACTTGTTTTTAAAATCACGCTCCAATGATTTTTGCCAATTTTTGGCGATCGCGTTTTTCATTTTTTGGTAGCTGGCAATTTGATGCACCGCCAGATACAAAACGCGGCACAGCCAATAAAGGTCGAAAGCGATAATAAAAACCGCCACCGCCAGCGGCCAGCGCCACGATAAAACAAACCCGAACAAAAGCGTCACCCACGCCAGAATTCCCGGAAGTATTTCCAAAAAACGGTATCCATTTTTTTTCGCGCCGCTCAAATCATCGGCGCGAGAAAGGTTTAAATAGTCAATTGCCATAAACAATAGTCATCATCTTACGCCAAAACCACGAAAACCGCGGCTCCGCATATTACTAATAACACACAAATATTCTGCCAATCCACAATCCAGTGCTCGCACTGCGTAGCCTTGGCGAATGGATCAGGCCTACTACGCTAAAGCTTCGAAGGCCACTGCTTCACGTAGTAACCAATAACACACAAATATTCTGCCAATCCACAATCCAGTGCTCGCACTGCGTAGCCTTGGCGAAGCAGTGGCCCCAGCGGGAATCGAACCCGCGTTTTCGCCTTGAAGGGGCGAC
>JBAYLX010000029.1:0-11235 GCA_041663885.1 Minisyncoccota bacterium
AACGCGACATTTTAACATTTTAATCTGTCATTTTGATCTTTGATATTTACATTTTTAATTTATTTTATAAATTATCAATCGCGACCTTCGACTGATAATCCGTACTTTCTATTTATAATTTCCAAAATTGTTTGTCAAATTCCAAGCTTGATTATCAATTTTTATTGCTTTTTTATAAAAAAAGCGAAATGATTCCACTGATAATCAACCGCAAGGGCTGCTATCGGAACATTTCACCAATTCCTCCAAATCGCAAGGCTTACAATCAAAAAAATTATTAATGCCACAGCTGGAGTTACAATGGCATCGTTGGGGCCGTAAGCGAAAGTGACGCTTCCCTCCGTCAAATTCTTGATTGTACGCTCATATTGAGCGGCGGAATAAACTTCGGAATGTTTGTATATTGCAGCTTGGTGCCTGTCCAACCCGTAATAAACTATTAATATGGCGTTACTTGCCACGATGTTTGCAGTCACTCCTTCCACCTGAACGCCATTTAACATCTTTACACATGGGCCATTCACTAAATTATAAGGTACAAATCTCTTTGTTAAAATCTTAGCTTTTGACCCCAGCGCGTTTACGAACACTGTCGCATTTGTTTCTTCAACGACCGGCAAAAGGCTTCCAAAAATCGCCAAAGAAACATTATCCTTTTCTAGCTCATCATATTCAAGAACCGGAATTCCTTTATTTTCAGCCAAATCGCATACTTCGTGGCTGAAATATAAAGTATCTTCCTCATACAGCGTTTTGGACGCGCTATTGCACCATAACGCCAGAAGCACGAAACAAACCATAAAAATTGCTATTCCTCTTCTTCCCATACAACAAACCTCCTAAATATTTCTTAGTCGTTATATTGAATTTAATTCAATATTTTGTCAATTTTTTTATTGCCAATTGGCACCAGTTTGATAAAATAAGGACATTGGTAAAATTACGGCAGATACGCCGAGAACGGCCTCTGGACATAAAATGATTGGAAAACTTATCATATATACGGTTGGCAGCGGACTGGGGCTTTATGTCGCGACCCGATTCGTGCCCAACATCGAATTTAGCGGTACTTGGGGCGTTCTGGCGGTCGCGGGATTTTTGATCGCGCTGCTCAATCTGGCCATCGCGCCGATATTGAAAATCCTGTCTTTGCCCCTGCGAATCTTGACTTTAAATTTATTTAGTCTAGTAATAGATATGTCAATGGTTTGGCTGGCGGACGCCTTGGTTCCGGAATTAAGGATACACGGCTTATTGCCTCTTTTAATAACCACTTTGACAATAATGGCATTTAATTCAATTTTATGGATAACATTGTCTCCATCGCTCAAATCGTAATCTCTGTGCTTCTCATCGGCCTGGTACTGCTCCAGCAGCGCGGCGGCGCGGGCCTAGGTTCCGCGTTCGGCCAAAGCGGCGGCGCCTATTCAACCCAGCGGGGCATCCAAAAAAAGATTTTCCGGATCACAATCGCGGTCGCGGCGGTTTTTATCGCCCTGGCAGTTTATAATTTGTTTCAGAAGTAAAATTGAAAATGTAAATATCAAAGATCAAAATGACAATTGAAAATGTAAAAAATAAAATTTTTAAATTTTACACTGTCATTTTCCATTTTGATTTTTCAATTTTACATTATCCTCAATGAGTTTTCCAACGTTAGCGCAATGGAAGCAATTCTTTAAAATCATCTCGCGCAAAGAAAAAAGCCTTTTTCTTTTTTTTGCGTTGCTGGCCATTGTTTCGGCAACGGTTTGGGTTGTGCTTTTTTACCAGAACCGAACCGAAACCGTCCCCGCGGATAATGGCGCTTATTCCGAAGGAACCGTGGGGCGGCCGCGTTTCCTCAACCCGGTTTACGCCGATTCAAACAGCGTTGACCAGAATATCGCCGCACTGCTTTTCGGCGGCCTTCTTGAATACGGCCAAAACGGCCAAATCGTCGGCGGATTGGCAGATTATAAAATCACCGATGACGGCAAAACCTACGAATTCATCCTAAAAGACGGCTTGCACTGGTCCGACGGCAACCCGATCACCAGCGACGACGCCATCTACACGATCAAAACCATCCAGGACGCAAATTATAAAAGCCCGCTGCGATCCCAATGGATCGGCGTTGAAACCGAAAGGATTTCCGATACCAGTTTCCGGCTCAGATTGAAAAACCGGTACGCCGCTTTTCTGGAAAACTGCACTTTGAAAATCATTCCCCGGCTCGCCTGGCAAGAAACAACCGCCGCCAGCTTCCCGCTTTCGCCATTGAATTTAAACCCGATAGTTTCCGGGCCTTACTTGGTAAAAAAACTCAATCTCGCCAAAGACGGCACTGCCGAATCAATCGAATTGGAAAGAAATCCCTCATTCTACGGCCAAAAACCGCATCTGGCGAAAATATCTTTTTATTTTTTTGACGATTATGACAGCTTAACCGCCGCCTTCAAGCGCGGCCGGATACAAGGTTTTGTCCCTTTGGCAGACCAAGCCGACTCGATTCCGGCAGGTACCAATTCATATGCCTATTCGCTTCCCCGCTATTTCGCGATATTTTTCAATCCCGAAACAAATAACGCTTTTAGCGACACCCAAGTGCGCGCGGCATTGGCCTACGCCACCAATAAACAAGAAATCCTGAATTCCGCCCTTGGCGGCTTAGGAAACATCGTCGATTCTCCGATTCCATCCGACGTTTACGGATCGGAAGCTCCCGCGACAATATATAACTATGATCCGCAAAAGGCCGCTCAAATACTTGATGCCGCCGGCTACAATCAAGGCACCGACGGATTACGGGCAAAAACAACCAGCCGCCAGCTCGCATTCCAATTCACTAAAACATTAACCAAAGGAACAAAATCCACCTCCGACGTCAAAGAACTGCAAAAATGCCTTGTCAGGGAAATAATGCCGGATTTGGAAACCAGCGGAAACTTCGGCGACAAAACCGTCGAAGCGGTGAAACTTTTCCAGCAAAAGTACCGTGCCGACATTCTTGATCCGCAAGGCATTGCCGAACCCAACGGCGAAGTAAAACAAGCCACGCGGGAAAAATTGAACAAAGTTTGCTTCCCATCGGGAAACACAACCACCGCGCTAAAAACCATTCTAACCATCGCCAATCAAGAACCGTTCATTACCGCGGCCCAGATAATCAAATCCCAATGGGCTAAAATCGGCGTGGCCGTAGATATCAATGCCGTGGAAAGGGCCAGCCTTGAGCGCGATATCGTCAAACCCCGTTCATACGAAGCGCTCCTTTTCGGCCAGGCTATGGGCATGATCCCCGATCCTTATCCTTTTTGGCATTCCAGCCAAAAAGTCGATCCCGGCCTCAATTTCTCGCTATATGAGAATAAAGATGCCGACAAGCTGCTCGAAGATGTCCGGCAAACCACCGACCACAACGCGCGCAAAGATTCGCTCAAAAAATTTGAAGATCTGATCACCAAAGACGAACCGGCAATATTCTTGTATAATCCCAGCCACATTTTTATCGCCTCAAAAAAAATCAAAGGTGTCCAGACCGGGATTATCGCCGATCCCGGGAAACGTTTTTCGGAAATTTCCAGCTGGTACACGAACACCAAGCGAATTTGGAAAAACAAATAACCTGGTTGCAAGCTTTATGGCAATGTGCTATAATAATTGTATTAAATCTTCGGCTCATGGCAGCCGGATTAAATTTCTCGGACCTAATTTCCTTTCCAAGGAAAATCTTTCGTTGCTAAGAAATCTTTAGCGCATACAACCATGGAACAATCCAATAATTCAAGCAATCCAATAAAAAACAAAATCGAAAAAGTAGTTATTCCGGCCGCCGGATGGGGAACGCGCTTTCTCCCCGCCACCAAAGCGATGCCCAAAGAAATGCTGCCGATCATCGACAAACCGGTGATCCAATATGTTGTCGAAGAAGCGGTTGCCTCCGGCATCAAAGATGTCATTTTGATCACCGGCTGGCAAAAACGCGCCATCGAAGACCATTTCGACCGTTCCAGCGACCTGGAAAGATTCCTGGAAACGCAAGGGAAGACAAAAGCGTTGCAAACAATAAAAGAAATCGCCGGGCTGGCCAACTTTCTGTATATCCGGCAAAAAAGCGATTATTACGGCAACGCAATGCCGGTATTGGCGGCTAAGCCCGCGATTGGCAACGAGCACTTCGCGGTCATGTGGGGCGACGAATTTATTACCGCCAACCCTCCCCGCCTGCAACAAATCATCGATGTCCACAATAAATACGGCGGCGGCGTGATTTCCGGGGTAAGGATCGAGTCCAAAGATGACGTGTCGCGCTACGGCATTGCCGATATGGACAAAATCGATGATGGCGTGTTCCGCATCAAAAAAATCGTGGAAAAACCCATGCCTGAAGAAGCGCCATCGAATCTGGCAACGCACGGAGCCTATATCCTTCCGCCGGAAACATTCGGAATCATTGAAAATTTGCAGCCATCGAAAGGCGGCGAAATCTGGCTCGTGGACGCGATCAACCAGCTGATAAAAAACGGCTATCCGATGTATGCCTGCGAAATAAAAAACGGCCGCTACTACGACACCGGGAACAAAACGGAATATTTGAAAACCGTGATCGAATTCGCGCTCAACCATCCGGATTATTCGGAAGCGATCAGGGAATACATAAAAAATCTGAAACTCAATTAGAAGAAGAAATGATCCGCCAAAATTATCATATAATTGCGGCGGGCGAAGGTCGCCTTCGCGAACCTTAGCGGGCTTTGCCACGCTGAAGGTTCGCTTCGGCGAACCGAAGGCGGGCATGGCGGAATTGGCAGACGCGCACGGTTCAGGGCCGTGTGAGTAACATCATGGAGGTTCAACCCCTCCTGCCCGCACCACGCTAAGCGTGGTGATAGGGACGTTCAGCGTCCCGCTCCACAAAGGTATTTTTGTAAAGGACGCTAAGCGTCCAAAATCAAAATCATCTCAAATAACTTAGTCTAACCAAAAAGATAAGCTGCTTTTGCAAAACGCGATGCACTCATCGCGCCTGCCAAACTTCGATCTTTTTATATTTTTAAGAAAATGGATTTCTCACAAAATTCCGCTAACGCGGGAAACATCTCGAACAACAGCCGCAACCAACCCGGGCAAAAAGGACGGGCGCAAAATCGCGTCCCGCTGCCGCCGAAAAAACAAAAACTGCCCGCTTCATCGCTTGATGGCGCGCTGGAAAGGATATTGGGGCAGGTGCCTTCCGCGCCGCGGCAGCATCAAGCTGATGCCGCCGCCAATAATACCTTGAACCCATCAGCTAAAAAACCTGAAAATTCTCCAAGGCAAAATTCGCAATCGAACCGGAATCGCAACCCCCGGCGGCGATTCGTGCCGCGCCAGATCCAGCCCAATGTCCAGCCTAGCAGCCTGCCGCCCGCGCCTCCTCGGGTTGTCAACGGAAAAATACTGCGTGTCATCCCCTTGGGAGGTTTGGGAGAAGTCGGGCGCAACATGACACTGCTGGAGTATGACGATTCAATCCTGATCATGGATATGGGATTTCGGATGCCCGGCGAAGATATGCCCGGCATCGATTACATCATCCCCAACATCGATTACCTGAAAAACAAAACAAAGAATATCGTCGGCGTCGTATTTACGCACGGCCATTACGACCATATCGGCGCCGTGCCCTATATCATCGACAAAATCTGGCATCCGGCTTTGCGCATGATCGCCTCCCCCCTCACCAAAGCGATCATCATGAAACGGCAAGACGACTTTCCGGGCCTGCCCAAAATGGATATCGAAGAAGCCAGCGACGGCATGCGCGTGGTTTTGGGCCCGTTTACCGTGGAATTCTTCCGATTGAACCATAATATTCCCGATAATTTCGGCTTATTCGTGCAAACGCCGGTCGGCAATATCGTCGACACTTCCGATTTTAAATTTGACAACAATCCGGTCAACGAAAAACCGACTGATTTCAAGCGCCTGCGCGACATCGGGCGGCGGCGCATTCTTTTACTGATGTGCGAATCCACCGACGCGGAAATGCCGGGGCATTCGCTATCCGAACAAGAGATTTTTGAAAATCTGGAAAAAATTTTCCAGGAATCGAAGGGGCGGATAATCGCGGCCACATTCGGCTCGCTTTTGAACCGCATCCAGCAACTGATACATTTATCGGAAAAATACGGCCGCAAGGTCGCGATCGACGGATATTCAATGAAAAACAATGTTGAAGTTTGCCGCCAGCTCAAATACATCCGAGCCAACAACAACACTTTCATCCAATTAAACGAGGTTGATAATTATCCCGATGACCGCACCACGGTAATCTGCACCGGCGCCCAGGGCGAGGCTGACGCAGTGCTGATGAAGATCGTCAATCGCGAGCACCGGTTCCTGCGTTTCAAAAAGGGAGATTCGGTGATTTTCTCGTCTTCGGTGATCCCGGGAAACGAAAGAACGGTGCAAAATCTGAAAGACGACATCCTGCGCCAGGGAGTGCGCGTCTACCATTACAAAATGATGGACATCCACGCCGGGGGGCATGCCAAACAAGAAGAACTGATGGAAATGATGCGCATTATGCAGCCGAAATTTTTCATGCCGATCCACGGACAGTATTCGATGCTGGTCGCCAACGCCGATCTGGCGCGCTCCGTCGGGATTCCCGACAACAATATCGTGGTTGTTGAAAACGGCCAGATAGTCACCGTTGACGCCCGCCAGATAACGGTAGAAAAAGAAAAAGCCGCTTCGTCTTATGTCATGGTTGACGGGTTGGGCGTGGGTGATATCGGCGAAGTTGTTTTGCGCGACCGCCAGGTCTTGGCGCACGACGGGATGTTTGTCATTGTCACGGTGATCGACCGCCTGACCGGAAAAGTGAAAGGTTCCCCGGACATCATTTCGCGGGGCTTCGTCTATCTGCGCGAATCAAAAGATTTACTCAAAGAAACCCGCAAAAAAACCGTCGAAATCATCGATAAAGCCACCAGCACCAACGGCGCGGTGAACTGGAGCTATGTCAAAGACGATATCCGCAACAAAATCGGCGATTTTTTGTTCACAAGGACCGAAAGAAGGCCGATGATCCTTCCAGTTGTTATTGAAATCTAAAAAATTTAAAGTTGAAAAATCAAAATGAAAAATGACAAATTAAAATGTTAAAATGACGCAATATGGACATTTTACAACTTTACATTGTCATTTTGATTTTTGTTATTTACATTTTTAATTTATGAGAGTATTCAGCGGTATTCGCCCCACGGGCGACATTCATTTGGGAAATTATTTGGGCGCGATCAAGCAATGGGTTGATCTGCAAAACCGGGCCGATTGCATTTTTTGCGTGGTCGATCTGCACGCGGTCACCACGCCTTTCGACAAAAAAAAGATGCAAGGGCAAATATTTGAAGTGGCCATCGATTATCTGGCGGTGGGCCTGGATCCGGATAAATGCGTTTTGTTCGTCCAGTCCGCGGTCAAAGAACATTGCGAGCTGGCCTGGCTCTTGGGAACCGTCACGCCCATGGGTGAATTGAAACGGATGACGCAATTCAAAGACAAATCCAAACAACATCCCGAATACGTCAACGCCGGGCTGTTCAATTATCCCCTGTTGATGGCCGCCGACATTCTGCTTTATAAAACCGGCGGCGTGCCGATTGGAAAAGACCAGGAGCAGCATGTGGAATTGACGCGCGCGATCTGCCGTTATTTCAACAATCAATTCGGCAAAACTTTGGAAGAGCCCAAATCCCTGGTTCCCCAAATCGGGGCGAAAATCATGTCTTTATCCGAACCGGAAAAGAAAATGTCCAAAAGCGGCAGCCAAAAAGGCTGCATCGGCCTCTTTGAAGAATCCGACTCCATCAGGAAAAAGATTATGGCCGCGGTCACCGACACCGGCAAAGACATCAAATTCGACGTTAAGAAAAAACCGGGCATTTCGAATTTACTGGCAATTAATTCGCTGATACTGGATAAACCGGTCAACCAGCTAGAAAAGGAATTCGAAGGCAAAAGCTATGCCGAATTCAAAAAAGCGACCGCCGAAACACTGACAGGCTATCTTGCACCGTTGCAGCGCAAGCGCAAAGAATTGCTCACCCGCGAAGTCTATGTCAACGACATATTGAAAAAAGGCGCGTCCAAGGCGCAGACCATCGCCACCGAAACCATGCGCGAAGTAAAAATCGCCATGGGACTGGCGTAGAAAAATTCGCATTCCGTAGGGGCGGGTCTTGTACCCGCCCTTTTCGCGTTAACAATTGAACCACAAAGGGCGGGCATAAAGCCCGCCTCTACAATTAAAATACGGATTGCAAAACTATTTCAATCCCAAAGTTTTGTAATCGTTTTCCGTGATCGGAATGCCGCATTCTTTGAAGATCGCCATTGCTTTTTCTTCGATCTCGCACAACGCTTCGGAGGTTTCGCCTTCGAATTTGCATTTGATAATCGGCGCAGTATTCGAGCAGCGCGCCAGCGCCCAACCGTTCTTGAAATTTATACGCGCGCCGTCAACATCGATGAAATCATAACTGTTATCGCGCAAATATTTTTGCAAATCGCCAATAATACTGAATTTTATATCATCGGCGCAAGCAACATTCAATTCCGGACTGACAAAATAATGAGGTAAAGAATCGATGTATGCGGCAAAATCGGGTTTGTCGGCCGCAACCTGCGCCAGTTTGATCGATGCGAAAATCGCGTCATCCACCAAGTAGTAATCCTGCGGAAACGCGTAGTGGAAAGTGATTTCACCGCCGAAAACCGCGTTGAATTTTTTAACATTATCACGAATGGCATTATGATGCGAAACCGAAAACATCGTGGTCGCGCCAAGACGCTTCATGTCATCGATGAACGCCTTTGAAGCGCGCATGCAATGTACCACCAGCCCGTTTTTTTGCGCCACCGCCTGGCGCGCCAAAACCAACAAAGTGTCGTCGCCGTTAGCGGCTCTTCCCCGTTTATCGATTATACCCACGCGATCGCCATCCGTATCATAGATGAAACCCATATCGGCGCCCGTTTCCAAAACCCGTTTTTCCAAATCTTTACGATTCGCTTCCACGTATGGATCCGGCAAATGGTGCGGGAAAGTGCCGTCAAAATCACCGTACATCGTTTCAACCTTGTATCCAAGCCGCTCAAAAACTTTTTGGGGCAAGTAACCGCACGCGCCATTCCCCGTATCCAGAACAATCTTTAGCGGACGGCTGATTCTTATTCTTGATGCGATATAATCGATATATTCCCGCGAAGGATCAAATTCCGTTATTTTGCCATTGGGAGTTATCGCCGGAACCGTCATTTCTAATTTTTGCGCCAAACGTTTCAGTTCTTGCAAAGATTCTCCCATTAATTCTTCGCTCGCAATATTCGCCGCCTTCCTTGCGTGATAAGTCAATCCATTATGATGCGAAGGATTATGGGATCCGGAAATCATCAAACCGCCGTCATATCCATAATGAAATATGGAAAAATACCACAACGGATCGGGCGCAATCCCCAGATCGATCACTTCCATTCCCGCTTCAACAATCGCTTTTCGGGCCACATCCGCCAATGCCGGCGAACTTGGCCGCGGATCGCGTGCCAAAACAACTTTTTTCATGTGCGGATAGGTCTGGCAAAATGATTTAGTAGTCCAATAAACTGCATTTTCATTCAGCTCATCGGGATATGTTCCTCTAATGTCATAACCCCGGAAAATATTATCTTTTATAGCCATATTGGAAGTTAAAAACTTAAAACGTAAAACGTAAAGCAAAATACAAATCGCATTTTTACTTTTCGCTTTTCGCTTAAAGCTTTGCGCTAATTTATTATTATAATATCAATAATAATTGACGCCGCCAATGTTGACGAAACTCGAATTTATTGCTAATATAAGCAAACATTAGCCATCTCCTGCGCAACAAATGTACGCGGGAACCATTAAAAGATGGCCAAGAAAACACATATGATGAAGCATTACGAATACACATACCTGACGCGCCAGGATATGGATGAAGCCGGCGCGAAAAACCTGTCCGATAAACTAACGGAGCTGATACAAGCCAAGCAAGGAGTGGTCGGAGAACTTCCCCGCGCCTACAAAAAAAGGCTGGCTTACCGCATCAAACGCCAGGACGTCGCTTACGTTAACACGATTTTATTCCAAACCGAACCGACAGCGGTCGTGGAGCTGAAAAAGGAAACCGATAAAATCACGGAAATCATCCGCGGACTTTTCGTTTGCTACGACCCGGAAAAACTAAAAAGAGAACCCCGCCGGGAACGACCGGCCCGGCAAGCAGCGGTAGAGATTGCCGCAACCGAAAAAGCGCCGACATTCGAACCTCAGGTTGAAACCCCGGTAAAAAAGGAAGAAAAAATAGAGGAACCGAAAGAAGAAATAAAGGAAGAAACAAAAGAAAAGAAAGAAGATAAAAAACCAACGGAAAAGAAACCCGAGGAAGAACCAAAAGAAACCAAACCCGCCAAACCCAAACGGACCAAAAAAGCCAAGGCGGAACTTCGCGACATCGGAGAAAAACTTGATGAAATCTTAAAATAAATTAAAAGTTAAAAAATCAAAATGGAAAATGACAAATTAAAATGTAAAAATGTCGCAATTTAGACATCTTACATTTTTACATTGTCATTTTGATCTTTGATCTTTACATTTTGATCTAAATTCGATGAATCTAAATAAAGTTTATCTCATTGGCAGGCTGACGCGCGATCCCGAGATTCGGATGATGCCCAGCGGCCAGCAGGTGGCAAGTTTTGGATTGGCAACCGACCGGTTCTATACCGACAAAACCTCGAACCAGCGCCAGCAAAAAACGGAATTCCACAATATCGTGATGTTCGGACGCCTGGCGGAAATCGCCTCGCAATATCTCAAAAAGGGAGCTTTGTTAATGATCGAGGGCCGAATCCAAACCCGCGACTGGCAAGATGCCGCTACCGGGCAGAAACGTTATCGCACCGAGATTATTGCCGAGTCAATGCAATTGGGACCACGAAGCGGAAACGAATCGACAAGCGCATACCAAGCACCGACAGATAATTTTAATCCCAAGCCTGCTGCTAAAGGCTACGGAGAAGCAAAGTCCGCAGCAGCCGCGCAGCCTTCGGAACCCGATATTCCAATCATCGAAGAAGACAACGATATTGACGTAAAAAACATCCCCTTCTAAATACTAAACTACAAAATTTTCAATTATCAATGACCAATTTTCAATGAATTTTCAATAAAAGAACTGCCAA
>JBAYLX010000030.1:0-11035 GCA_041663885.1 Minisyncoccota bacterium
AGTATCAATGAATTGTTATGCAAATTGGTGCCGTAAAGTATGCCTTCGTTGGCGCTGAGATCGAAAGAAATAAACGGGAATGCCGACGAAAGCGGGCCGGTGTTCATCGGGGTATATATTTGTATTTGGTCCAATCCGTAGGGGCAGGTGGAGGTAAATCCTTCTTTTTGCTGGTACATCGAGGGTTTGATGTAGACAAGTTTGGATTCGAGGATTGATCTTAACGAGGTTTCGGTATCGCGCAGCTTTTCAAAGTTGTCTTCGTAGACGGTAAGGTATATTCCCAAGTGGAACATCCTTTCGGTCGAAGTTTGAAGCTTGTCGCGCAGGCTTTCCAAATCCTGATAGGCAATTTCCAAGGCGGGGTCGCGCACCAACCCTTTTTCTTCCCGTTCCATGAGCTCGGCTTGCACTTCGGTTAGTTTTTTGCGCAAGTCCCGCAGGGTTTTAGCGGTATCGATCGGGTTGATATGGAAAGCGATATCGACCGGCGTGTCCAAATTGATCACCGGGGTGAACCAGCCGGAGTTCAGGTAGCGCGGATAAGAAAAAATAAAAAAAGACTTGCCGCAGCGCTCGCTGAGTTTCAAATAATCGGGCGCCAGCATTATTGATGACGGGGCGATGATGTCTCTAATGGTGATGGTTTTCACTTGGTAGCCCGGATCCGAGGTTGTTATTTTTTTCTTTTTGCCCATAGTAAAAGTTTAAAACGTGAGGTGAAAATCTAAGTGAGGACGTATTTTTGTTTTGCGCTTTTCGCTTTAAGCTTTGCGCTGGTAATTTATTGTATCAGTTCGGGAGGGATTTCCGGATAGTATCCCCTTTCAGACTCTTCCAGGTGGTGGGTGCTCCAAAAGAATTCGGCGAGCTCAAGGCTGTTCAGCGGCACAGACTGCAAGCCGCACCGGCGCAATCCCAATGCCACGAATTCCATGCGTTGCAACAACTGCGTTCGGCCTTGATTGAATTGTTCCTGTGCCAGTTCGGCGACTTTTGTTTTGGCGTTTTTTTTATCTTTTTCCGGGCCGAAAGTTGGAAGGAGCATCGGCTGGAAAGGGATGATTATATAAAACGATTTGTTCATGATCGATCCGCCGGCAACGATTTCGTTGATAAAATTGCGGTATTCGATGACTTGAGTTCGCAAAAGATCGTTGCTTTGGCGGTTTTCCAAGTCTTTTAACTTGTCCAGATAGCTGGTAATGTTCAAACGCCGGCTTTGGATGAGTATTTGCAGGGGGAAATCAAGCGAATTCAAAAAATTTTGGTAATTGCCGATGATTGCGTTTTGTTCGTCTTCCCCCATTAACGCGAAATTGATGGAATTGACCATCATTATCCCCCGCAAGGCTTTGTTTTTGAGAATGACGATCCCGTCCTTGATCTGATCGATCTCCAAAAATTGTTGAGTTGATAATATTGCCATGCTTCTAATTAAAAATGTAAATATCAAAAATCAAAATTACAATTTAAAATGTTAAAATTAACGTTTTCCTTTGAGTGTTAAGATGCTCGATGCCAATATGTTGGATATTTCGATTAGTTCTTGTAACAGCCATTCTAATTCCTTTATATCTCCTTTGTTCGTATCTCTTAATAGGGTTAACCAGATTTTGGATTCGTTTCCGGATTTCAAGGAATAAGTAAAAAAATTTATAAAATCTTTTTTACTGCTTGCTGAATTTGCTTCAACGTAATTAGCTAAAACGCTTGTTCCGCTCCTTAATAGTTGTTTGCCTAACACATCGCAAACAGAGTCCTTGGAAAGGCTATCGATAAATTTAATCAATTTCAAAGTCCAGCGGTATAATCTTTTTTTAAAGTCATTTTTAAACTTTTCATTGTCACTTTCCATTTTGATCTTTTAACTTTCAATTATTGCGTCTCTAAGTAGTCGCGGATTTTTTGCAGATTGTCTTTTTTGGCGATCGCTTCGATTTTCACGCTGGTGGGCGCTTTCTGGATGGTGATTTTTTCTTTGGTGGCGGCAATCTGTTTGGGAAGTTCGAAGTTTTTCCAAAGGAACATTTGCGGGGCCATCAAAAATGCCATCCAATGGCGCGTTACCGTGGGCAAAGAAATCCCGTTTATTTTCACGAACGCGAAGGCGCAGCAAACGCCCATGACCATGGCGATAAGGGCAAGAGCCAAAGGCAAGATTTTTCCCATTGAAAAATAAAGGACAAATGACACTGCTCCCCCGCTGGCCACGAACGCAAACTGTTTCATCGTCAGCGGGCCGACGATCTTGGCTTCCATCTCGATAAATTGGGGCAAAACAAAATTCATACGAACGTATTTATCTTTCAGTATATCACACTGCAAAATAACGCAAAAGAAAATCCCGCATTATCGGGATTTTCTTTTGATATGATTTAAACCGGAGGCTGATTCTGCGCTTCGGGAGCGGTAGTTGCCGCCGCGGGCGGAGGTGTTTTCGAGTTGGTTTGTTCCGTCGCTTCCCATGCCGCGGGCGTGGCCGCCGGAATCGCGGCTTGGGGCGCGGATTCCAATTTATAGATGTTTTCGAGCGAATTGCGGTACCGGTACAGCAAAAAATTGTTTATTTCCAGAATGATTTGCTTGATGCCGTTTTCCCCTTCCAGTTGTTTTTCCAGTGCCGCGAAAAAATCCGCCGGCGGCAGCAGTCCCAGATAAACATCGCCGATTCCTTTGATCAGGAAGTCCATTGTTTGAGGTATCCGGTTGCGTTCGCAGATCGCTTCGATATTTTCACCGGTTTCCGGCGCGAACACCGCGTCCTTCAAGTCATCAGGCAGTTTCATATAAAGTTCTCGAAATTGATCTTCAGATAATTTTTCAATCATAGTCATGTCGTTATTTTTTAAGTATAACATTGTGTCAGTCTGGGCGTTAGTATTGACAAATTAAAATTTAATGATTATAATTAAAAAAAACAAGGAGCGAAAAGAATGGGAAAAAATATACAGGTTGATTGGGCCATGAAGTTAAGTTTTGTTCTCCTCGCCTTGGGGGTTGTTAATTATTGTTTAGCAGTAAAAGCTGACCCTCTTGATATGGGAGGAAGATCGTTCGGTCTTTATCTTTCTCAGTGGGGCGCATTTTCGTTGGCTTGGTTCTTGATTTATGTTTTTTTGGCACGTCGCCGCCGAGAAATCGCATGGCTGAGGATCGGCCCCTATGTATCGGGCTTTATGTTTCTGGCTTTAGGGGTTCCTGGGGCCCTGAATGAAAAGTATAAAGCCGGCGATTATTTCAGCTATTTATGGACCGGGAAAATACCCACGACCATTTCCATAATGGCAGAAGCGTATCATCCGGAAATTGTTTTCTTAGCAGCTATTTGCGCCCTGTTTTTAGTGGGCGTTTACCTGAGGCGCTGATGAACTTACCATTCTATCGGCGCTGTTTTTTATAATAACGCAAAGACTTGACAAATCCAGATTTTTTGTCATAATAATACCAGTCTTTGTTGGGAAACCTACAAATTATATATCTATATCCCCTTCTATTATCGAGGGGCGAATCGAATGGTTGAATAAAAAAAAGGAGGAGATTGAAATGGTGGAAAATTTCGGGGATATTTATAAACTGTTGCAAACGATTAATTTGAGTGATTTGTGGAATTCGTTTTCCGTTTTGATCGTGCTGCTTATGCTTTTGATTGTTTTGTTTGTTGCTATTGCGGTGATTGTTTGGATATACCGTTTTCTGGTTAAATGGATCGGGCCACCATATAAAAAAGTTGAGCCGGAAACGCTGGTTTACACGCGCATATTGGGGCAAGTATTACCTTTGTATATAGAAAACTCAAAGGTTTTTTACTCCAATATTTTCGGTGATCTCATAAAAAGAGGGCCTTTGCGCCGGATTACTGCGTGGTTTCACTTGGGTGCGTATAGGTTTTTAATATTTCCACCTTGGCCGTTAGCCTATTTCGACCCCGATGAACAGCCGTTGGATATTCGGCAATTTTTACTGAAAGTAATTGTCGATAGTGCGAACTTGAAAGACTTTACCCTTGCTCGAACAGTAACTCTCCAACTAACATGTTGGATTGCGAACCCTTATCATGTTTTTTTTGGCAGGACGCCAGTTGAATCGGGTAAGGCGTTTGTGGGTAGAGTTATTGGCGAAGTTGCGAATATTCTTCGCGGCCTTGAGGAATCGGAGGTCGACGAAAAAAGTTATCTCCAAAATGTGGTAGATAGCGCCCTGTTAAGCCGTCGCTTGTGGAATTGGTTTAGAAATCGGCCAGTTGATGCGATTACTAGAGATACGGGCATTGGAACCAACAACATTGTCATTGAAAACATTGAACCACCGCTTCCATATATGAAAGCGGCAGCAACAAAGCGGTTGCTTAAGGTTTATTACGACTTTGTTGAAAAAACGAGAGGTTTCACGAAAGATCAGTTTGATCTGCTGCAAGCAAGCATTCTTAGCGGCGGTGACCCTGAGCATGGGTCCGGAGTTGAAGTTATGACAAAAATTGGAGGTGGAAGAGATTAGAATATAGATATATATGACTTAGGTCTGGCGATTGCCGGACTATTTTTTTATAAGCGTGCGTAATTTTTTAATAATCAAAAAACCGAGTTGGCATCCAACTCGGTTTTTTGATTGCAATTTTGTTAAGGTGTGCTTTTATTGCCGGTGTCGTCATCTTTTGGGAAAACTGTTCCGATTGGAGATGTAGCTCCTGATTTTGCCGCGGGGGGTTCTTTGTCGATTGTTTGCTTCTTTGGCCGGGAGAACGCAGACTTTCTTTTTCCCAAGGCGGCGGGCGTTGTTTCTGGCGCCGCGGATTTTGATCCTTGGATATTCTTGCCAATCAGCTCGCTTAATTTGGCAGAGTCGATTTCACCGTTGTTGTCGCGCAAACTGCTGGGCAGGGACTTTTGCTGCACTGGATTTGCGGCCATTTGCTCTAGGAGCTCGGGATTGGTTTTGGCGAAATTTTCAAGGTCTTTACCTTGCATCCCGCTGATATCGCTGGTTAATTTGTCATAATAAGTTTTATTGGTGGTCATTGCATTGCCCAGTGTCCGGCTGCTGGCGTTGGTCAAAAGCGCGAGCCGTTTTTTCTTGTTTTCCTCGTCTTCGGCTTTTCGGTCGTCTTCATTTGTCTTGGTGCTGGCGGTAAACATGCTTTCTGGTAGACTTTCAAAAGCATTCTTTTTTATCGCGGAATCTTTATAGATCAGCGTCAGCATTTGCATTTCTTTTTCTTCTTTTTTATCCGCTTCATTATCTGCCACATGGCCGCGCAGGCTTTGCACTTTCGCTAAAGCGGATCCGTTGTAATCTTGCTTGACGATCGCTTCTACTACTTTGTCGGTTTTGTTAATGGTCCCGTTAAGATAGCCTTCTTTTATCTGGGCGGGGGTGATTCGGTTCCGGGCAATCATTGCATCAACAATCCTATCGCCGCGGTTGGGATTCTTTTTGTCTTTGTTAAGGCTATCGAGTATTTTGCTGACATTTGCTTCCTCGCCCTTTTTAGCGATACTTCTTTTCAATATGGACATTGCTTCCATATCGTTCAAATCTTTACCTTTGGCAACGGCTTTTTCCATTGTTACCTCGTCGTCGTATTTTTTAATTTTGCTGTCCACAACCGATCCGGCATCCGAAAGTTTAAGGAAGCTTTTCGCATCGCTGAAACGCGCAGTTGCCTTGCTGCCGTCGTCGCCGGAAAAAACGCTGCGCCAGGATGACATTCTTTTATCATCGGTCATATTGGCCATCAACCCGGCTCCATGCTTGATTATTGAGTCCGAGACACCACCTTTGCCGGATTCAAGCCGCGCTTGCGCGGATGAATATTTGTTGAGAGCCGCGCCTTGGATCTGACCAGCCGCAGGTTTGACCACGTGGGCGTAACCGGCCATGCCGACGCCCATCATTGCCGCTTTGAATCCGGCGCCCATTCCTGAATCTTTCTGCGCCATATCGGCAACCATGCTAAGGAAGATAATCAGAAAAATATAATAAAGCATATACTGGTCAACGCCCATTCCCGAGAAGACTCCTGTGGCCAGCGTGGAATTGAAATCCGGGTTTTCCGGAAATACAAAACCCGTTGATCCGATTCCCAGCATCAGGAAAAACAGCGTCCAGATGCCGACAAAAGTCCATTTAAAAAGGCTGTCCCGCCATTGGCCGAAATATTTTTTTGTTTGCGGCAAAGCCAGCGAAAATATCGCCAGGGGTGAGATGACCGTCAAAATCTGGATCATAAAGATGCGTGATGCGAACAAACCGATATAGATCAGATATACGCCCGAGAGTGTGTATGAAACTACCAGCTGGAAGATCATTTTGACCAGATAATAAACGGCAAAATAAAGAGTGGCATTGCCGGCCAAATTTGTCGCGATATTATCATATCCCACTGCGACCGCGGCGGCCGAACCAATCGAGTATAAATTCGCGCCCAAAGCAAAAATATTAACCCAGGGGACGGATAGCAAAACCGCATCCACGGCGATGACTCCGGCCACAGTACCGACCGTGTTTAGCATATCAGCCATTAAAACGCTGGTTACCTGGGATAATAATTGATCGTTGCCGCCGACAATGGTGTTGATGATGACATTACCGATATCAACGATCATCTTCACGGCCAGTGGGCCAAAGCGAGTGGCGATGGCCACCATTACCAGATTGCCGATGGTTTTTTTGGCTTCAAACTCTTTTAATTTGAAAATAATTCCGAAGGCCGCGACCACAAACGCGAGCAATAACAGCATATCAGCCAGGCTTTGAGTGACTTGCAGCCCGCGCGTGACAAAGCTGTTGTTAAAATCAATCAGGGTGGTCTGGTTGTTGATCAGCCATTGCAGGGCACTGGTGCTCAAATATAGAGCCACCAAGCCGCCGGCGATATAATAGATCGTACCGGTGATCAGTCCGTAAAAATTCTGCAACGCCGCCCCTATCCCCCCTTCCATATATCCGCCTTCCTGGGCGTGCGCGGTTTGCGTTGCGAATATAAAAACAAAAGCAAATATTGCCAAGATGAAAACTGCTTTTATCAAATTATTTTTTTTTGAATTGGTTTTGGCCATATTAATAGACGGTCGGGCTTTTACTGAGCATTAAGCAGCGGACGTCTTTGGTTTTAACATAACTTTTAAGCGAAGTGTTATCGCCGACAAATTGTACCTCGGAATTTTCGCAGGGATTGGTCCAGCCGACCGCTTCAAGAAGCCCTCCGCCAGAGGTACTTGATTTTGTGAAAAGCTGCAAGCCGCAATTGCAAACTCTGTTTTTTACATCACGGGCAGCGGGATTTGTTGACGTTGGGTCGTAGCATGGTTTTGTGGCGCCAGTTTTATCGTTATAAAATAAGGCCATTTCTTTGATTTTAATGTCAGAGCCGATTCTTTGCTGTTCGTCGAAAGTAGTTAAAGTTACAGGGGCGGTACCATCGGGTTCGAATGTAATTACGACGTGGATACAATCTGCTTTTTCGTTGTTCGGCTTGCAGCTCCCCTCGCTTATGCAACAATCGGGAGAGCTAGCACAAGATTTACCGGATGCTCCGGGGCCAGTGCTGCCGTTAGCGCGAGTGCATTTGCCGCCGGTGCAGGTCCAGTCAGAGGCAACACAATGTTCAATTGCGCCATAGCCAAAACAAGTATAGAAGCTTTCGTCGCAGCCGGTTTTTTTACAGCAATCAGTGGCGGCGCTGCAATCCCTTCCCGCGGCTCCGGAACCGGTGCCGCCGTTGGCGCGGGCGCATTTGCCGCTGGCGCAGGTCCAGCTCGCGGGAACACATCCTTTGATTTCACAACATTGGGGCGCCGGGTTTCCTTCGTCGCTGGTGCAAGTGGATACCGGCGAATCGAATTTGAAATCGGGCATATCGATTTTCATGCTTTTTAGATTAATGCCGATCATAGTTAAAACCGCATATGAGGAAAGCAAAACGATCAAGCCGACGACCGCATCGCGGATGCGGTTGAACGCATCCTGCATTTTTGACGGGTTGCCGATGGAAGTGATGTATTCAAACCCGGCGATGATGAGCGCGATAAAAACCGCCATGCCGCCCAGACCGACCCCCCACTCATATAAATACTGAATCGCGACTGCCATGGTGGGGTTGTTCCCGGCCATGATGTCGGTGCCCATTGGCGATTTGGGCCACTTGGTTTGGAATTTGAAATCCGCGGCAAAAGCAACGGTGGCGAAAAGGACGCCCGTAATTGCGATTATTGCACCCAGAGTAAAAATTTTTTTAAAGACAACTTTCATGGTTGTTGCTCTGCATTCTTTATCTTTGGATTGTTGTTGGCGACGGAATCAAATATTGTTTGAGTTTCAATTTGGAAAGCAGCCCAGTTCTTTGTCGTTGCGGCCGCGGTTATGGTGTAAATGCCGGTTTCCATTTCTATGACCGCGATCTGCGAATGCCATTGGCCGAAATCTTTTTGCGCGGCGGGACAGGTGTAAATTGCGTCAATGATTTCCGCGATTGCGGCATTGCTTGAGGGGTTGGTTTTGATATCGGTCTGGCACTGTTGTTTGCCAAGAGACTCCTTCATCAATTCGGAGATAACTTGCGTCGAGGTAGCATTGCTTTTGGAAGCGACGATATATGAAGGCTGCAAATCAGGGATGGCGATGCGATAGGAGAAAACCAAATCATTATTTGATTTTAGCGCGTCCGCGCCGGCTTGTCCAAGCACTTTTTTCCCGTCTTGGAACGAAGAAGGGTACTGGAAAGTCAGCGCGCCGTCCGCGCTGGCGAATTTTTTGTACGGTTCGTTTTCGGGATTCGTGCCAAGGACGTTTGATTTCGGCAAGGATATTTGCAGATCAAGGCCGGGTATTTTCGGATTCAGGCCGTTAAAATTTATTTTTGTTTGGTTAAATTGCCAATAGATCGATATTGCCAACATAACAATAATCCCTGCCAGGATCAGCAATGGAGTTTTGAATTTCATAATATTTTAAACCAAAGGCCGGAGTAGCCCATGATTTGCAGCAGGACGCCGACGGTGATCCAGGCGAATATCAGGATCGCGTAACCGATGCCCGCTGATTTCCATGCCAGCTTGACCTTTCCCCAGGTTTCCGGAGTTTTGAAATGGGAATAGAAGATCAGGCCGGTGATCAGCACCATTATTGGCAAAAGGAAGATGGAAAGTTTGAAAAGCAAAAAGTCCACGCCGACTTTCATCATCAGTGGCAGGTGTTTGGGCTGGCAGGCTTCCCTTTCGTTCCAGGGAGTGCCCGGATCGTTATAGCCGGTGCCGCAAATCGCGAACGTGCCTTTGCTCGTTGGAACTTTCTGGCCCAAAGTGAATTTTGATTCGCTGGCGGGTCCAACGCTTTCGCAGGCGGAATCGGCGCAGGTCCGGACGGTCAGTTGATAAACGCCAAGGCAATCCAGTTTCGCGATTTCCGAATGATTTGTCGTGATTTTTTCGATTTTGTCTTGGGTACAGGTTTGTTTTTCGTTGGATGTTGCCAGGGCAATTGTGAAACGATAGGCCCTTGCTTCGGATACCGGATCCCAGGAAATATTTTGCGTGGGCTGGTCGGCGTAGACAATGGAGCCGTTCCCCGGTTTAAGGTTGGCGGCGGCCAATATTTTTTTGGTATTGAGGGTTTTTTCGTTGCTCCAATCGCCGCAGACTTTGCCGTCGGAATGGGCGCAGGTTTGCACCCGCCAAGAATAGCTTTTATCTTGGTCGATATCAGGGAAACCCAAGGTATATTTTGGATCGCGTAATAATTCAGGATTGTTCAAAACGGTTGACTTTGCCAGGCCGCCTTTTTTTGCCAGGCTGAAATTATATGATTTCGCTCCCTCGACCGCTTCCCAGGAAAAAGTTGCCGGAACGCTGACGGTGGCGCTGATGGAATCGGATTTTGGCGGCCTTCCTGTGGTGCGGAAAACAAACCAGTCCGACCAGTCATCGCAATCTTGATTGTCGAATTTCGCGCACGCTTTCGCACGCCATTTGTATTGAGTATTTGGTTTTAGGTTGTCGGCGTCAAAAGAGTTTTTTTCGCCAGAGCTTGATTCGATATTGGGAACGGTTGCGATGGGCGTGCTTTTGTCGCCGCTGGCGAAAGTTGTTTGATAAACGAATGAATTGGCGCCGTTGGGAATTGTCCAAGAAAGGGCAACGGGCAATCCGACCAGTTCATTGTCCTGGGGGTTGTCTTTTGGCGCGACCGAGGATGGAATTCCAATCGGGTCGGATCGGGTGGAAAATGTCCATGACTGGCCGTAATCGCTGCATTTCGCCGCGGTGTCGTCGAAACAGGTTTTCATTTTCCAGACATAGGTTTTGTTGCGAGTGAAAAGATTGTGGTCCTGCCGACCTTGTATGGGAAACGAGATCACCACTTCTCCGGTTTTTGAGTCAGCCAGAATGCTGTCGTCTTTGCATTGGCCACCGGAAATCATAAGCGGATGGCAATTTAAAGTCCCCTTCCCTTTTTCGTCAGACGAAACCATTAGCCGGTATGATTTTGCGTACTGTTTTGAATCAAACAAATAAACCCGGCACCAATTTATTTGGAAGCCTTTGAAAGGAATCCCGGTGGCGCCTTTCGACCCGTTCCAGTCCGGGTCGGCGGCGATTATCGGTTCGGGAGCGTAACTGGTGGTGAATTCCCACCAAGGAGTCTGGTCTTGCGGCAGGCAATAAGAACCGTCTTCTTTGCAACAGGGCCGCACGCGCCACTTTATGGTCCGCCCCGAGTTGAAAAAACAAGGATAAAATTCTTTGGTGGGATTGAATTCCGGGGTTTTTAAAACCCAGGTGAAAATGCCGCCGGCGCTGTCGGTGTCATTGATCGCGTCGCCGTTGGTGTTGTCGATTTCAAGGATATATGAACGCGCGCCGAATACTTTCGACGTTACCGGTTCTGCCCACCCCCGCCCCACTTCCCCCCAATAGGCGACATATTCCCCTTGTTCGTATTCCCAGGCTTCGATGTGGTCCCAGGCCAGGACAACGGGCAGAGTGATATTTTTTTCATCGGTCTGCCTGGTTTTGGCGATCGGGTCGTCGTAGTAATA